>CAXUIE010000321.1:0-4114 GCA_964250825.1 uncultured Acidisphaera sp.
CGGATGGCGTGGCTGAGAAGTATCGGGCGTTCACCCGGCTCGACCCCGAGAGCGACCGCGCCCGGGTGTTCGTGGCCTTGGAGGACTGGCTGAACGACGGGGTGCCGCTCGCCGCCCCGGTCGCCCGCGAGGTGCTGGGCGATTGGTATGGCGCCAACACCCCGGCGCGCGGCGAGTGGCGCATCGCCGGCCTGCCGGTCGATCCGGCGGGTCTGACCGTCCCGGCCCTGGTCGTCGTCCCCGGCCGCGACCGCATCGTTCCGCCTGGCGCCGCCCGCCCGCTCGCCGGGCTGATCCGCGGGGCCGCGCTGCACGAACCCGCCGCCGGCCATATCGGCATGGCGGCCGGAACTGGGGCGGAGCAAGCCTTGTGGGAGCCACTGCGGGCGTGGCTTCTGGCGCGTTGAGCGGTCCGACCAGCAAACCTCGCCGCGCTGAAAAACCTTGCCCACTTCGTAGCGGATCGAAGGACAGCAGAGGCCCAAGCGAAATGCCGACCAAGGCGCTCACCGCGGAGGACCGGCGGGCGATCACCCGGGAGTTCCGTCAAGCTGTCAACACGCCGCCCGCCCGGCTGCGCGCCTGGCTTGGCGGCGAGGCTAGCCGGTCCGTGGGGATGCGCCCCGGCGGCGAAAAGGTCGTATCGCCGTGGCAAGGCGAGGCGGTCGGCCACGCTATGGGTCGGCGGATCCTGGAACTCCGGGGCAAGCGGCAGGCCGACCTGACCGACGACGACCTCCGCGCGATGCGCAAGGTGATCGGCTATGTCCATCGCCACATGAAGCAGCGGCCGGAGGGCGACGTCACCGATACGCGCTGGCGGCGGTCGCTGATGAACTGGGGACACGATCCGCTCCGCGCGCACGGCTGATCGCCCGCGCGCCGCCCGCCATTGCGAGGCGGCGGGGCGCGTGCCCACATGGGTGCCAACACTCGGTCGAAGGGACAGCAGGGATGGAAGACATCGTCATCGTCGCGGCGGCGCGCACGCCGGTAGGCAGCTTCTCGGGGGCGCTCGGCACCCTGTCCGCGCACGAGCTCGGGACTGTCGCCGTGCGCGCCGCGATGGAGCGCGCCGGGATCGAGCCTGGCGAGGTGGACGAGGTGATCCTCGGCCAGATCCTCACGGCCGGCGAAGGCCAGAACCCGGCGCGCCAAGCAGCCCGCGCCGCCGGCATCCCCGACGAGAAGACCGCGTTCGCGATCAATCAGGTATGCGGCTCGGGCCTCCGCGCCGTAGCGCTCGCCGCGCAGCAGGTGCGCACGGGCGAAAGCAGCATCGTGGTCGCGGGCGGTCAGGAAAGCATGAGCCAGTCCCAGCACGCGGCTTATCTTCGAGGCGGCACCAAGATGGGCGGCGTCGAGTTCATCGACACCATGCTTAAGGACGGGCTGTGGGACGCCTTTCACGGCTATCACATGGGCGTGACGGCCGAGAACGTGGCGCGCGCCTACCAGATCACCCGCGACGAGCAGGACGCGTTCGCGCTCGCCTCGCAACAAAAAGCCTCGGCGGCGCAGAAGGGCGGGAAGTTCAAGGACGAGATCGCGCCCGTCAACGTGAAGGGCCGCAAGGGCGAAACGATCGTGAGCGAGGACGAGTATATTCGCCACGACAGCAACGCCGAAACGATGGCGAAGCTGCGGCCCGCGTTCAACAAGGAGGGCACCGTGACGGCTGGCAACGCGTCCGGCATCAACGACGGCGCCGCCGCCCTCGTGGTGATGAGCGCGTCGGAGGCCGCCAAACGGGGGCTCACCCCGCTTGCCCGCATCGCCGCGTTCGCGACGGCCGGGGTGGATCCGGCGGTGATGGGAACGGGCCCGATTCCGTCCACGCGCAAGGCGCTGGCGCGAGCCGGCTGGAAGCCCGACCAGCTCGATTTGGTCGAGGCCAACGAAGCGTTCGCGGCGCAAGCCATCGCGGTGAACAAGGACCTGGGCTGGGACACTGCGAAAGTGAATGTCAATGGCGGCGCCATCGCGATCGGCCACCCGATCGGCGCGTCCGGCGCGCGCGTCTTGACGACCCTGCTGCACGAAATGGGCCGGCAAGACGCGAAGAAGGGCTTGGCCACGCTTTGCATCGGCGGCGGCATGGGTGTCGCGATGGCGGTGGAGCGGTAAGCGCGCCTTCGCTGCGGTTGAGCTCCCCTCACCTGGCCCTTCCTCGCTTCGGGAAAGAGGGCTGGGTGAAGGGAGCGCTCGAAACCACCCTCTCTTGCCGCGCCCGCGCGCCCTGGTTACGACTCGGGGTAAGCGGGGTTAAGCAAGGGAGGGGAGCATGGCTCGCATCGCACTCGTCACCGGCGGCACGCGCGGCATCGGGGCCGCGATCAGCCGCGCTCTGAAGGCGCAGGGGCGAACGGTGGTCGCCAACTACGCCGGCAACGAGGAAGCGGCCCAGGCCTTCGCCCGCGAGACCGACATCCGGGTTGAACGGTTTGACGTGGCGGATTTCGCCGCGTGCGAGAACGCGGTGCAGCGCATCACCGGGGAAGTCGGCCCCATCGAGATCCTGGTGAACAACGCGGGCATCACTCGCGACGGCACGCTCGCGCGCATGAACCGCGACATGTGGGACGCGGTGATCGATACGAACCTCGGCTCCTGCTACAACCTTTGCAAGCTCACGTTCGATTCGATGCGCGCGCAAAAGTTCGGGCGGATCGTCAACATCGGCAGCATCAACGGTCAAGCCGGGCAATATGGCCAGGTCAACTACGCGGCGGCCAAGTCGGGCATCCACGGCTTCACCAAGGCGCTCGCCCAGGAAGGGGCGCGCTTTGGCATCACGGTCAACGCCATCGCGCCCGGCTACGTGGACACCGACATGGTGCGCGCGGTGCCGGCTGACGTGCTGCAGAAGATTGTCGCCCGAATCCCGGCCGGACGGCTCGGCAAGGCCGAGGACATTGCCCGCGGCGTCGCGTTCCTGACCGCCGACGACGGCGATTTCGTCACCGGCTCCACGCTGTCGATCAACGGCGGCCAGCATATGTACTGATGGTGGGCGGGCGCATCCAAGACGCGCGGCGGGCGCCGCGCTTTCCGCCCTACGCCGCCGCGCTCAGCACCTCCTGGAGCTTGCCGGCCAGGGTGTCATAGGTGAACGGCTTCGGCCTCAGCGCGATGCCGGCGTCGCCGAGACCCTGCCGGATCGCGGCGTCGCGGGTATAGCCGGTCGACAAAAGCAGCTTGAGCGCGGGCCGCCGCCGCCGCGCTTCCTCCGCCAGTTGCCGCCCGTTCAGCCCCGGCAGGCCGATGTCGCTGAACAGCAGAGCGATCTCCGGATGCTGGTCGAGCATTCGGAGCGCATCGTCGCCGTCCACCGCGGTGAGCACGGCGAAGCCGAGCTCCGTCATTACCTCGCGGGTGAAGCCGCGCACGTCGGCGTTGTCCTCGACGACGAGCACCGTTTCGCCGCGGCCGACCGGGCCGGCGATGGCTGCCTCGGCTGCGGCCTCGGCCGGGGCCGCGGCCCAGTGCCGGGGCAAGTACAGCGTCACGCAGGTCCCCCGTTCCGGCTCGGACTCAATTGCCACGTGGCCGCCCGACTGCTTGATGAAGCCGAACACCTGACTGAGTCCGAGGCCGGTTCCGCGGCCCTCGGATTTCGTGGTGAAGAACGGCTCGAACGCCCGCGCCATCACCTCGGGCGTCATGCCGGTCCCGGTGTCGCGGACGGCGATGGTGACGTGGTCGCCGGGCGCCACATCGCGCTCGCGCGCCGCGTAGGACGCATCCAGCACGGCGTTGCCAGTCTCGATGGCAAGCCGACCGCCGTCCGGCATCGCGTCACGGGCGTTCACGGCGAGGTTGAGGAGCGCGTTCTCGAGCTGGTTGGGGTCGGCGAAGGTGCCCCAAAGCCCGGCCGCGGGCTCGAACGCGAGCACGATGTGTTCGCCCAAGGTGCGACGCAACAGATCGGAGAAGCCGGCGACCAGGCGGTTGGCATCCACCGGCTTGGGCGACAGCGCCTGCCGCCGCGCGAAGGCGAGCAAGCGGCCGGTCAGCTCCGCCCCGCGCGCAGCCGCGCTTCGGGCCGTGGCGAGAACGCGGCCGGCGCGCGGCTCCCGTTGGCCCGCTCGCCGTTCGAGAAGGTCGAGGCTGG
>CAXUIE010000322.1:0-427 GCA_964250825.1 uncultured Acidisphaera sp.
CACGCCTACCGCCCCGCCCCGCCGCGCCGCGCCCCAGCAACAATCGCTGCCGCTTGAAGAGGGCGCGTGGCGCTTTCCTTCGCTTTCCCTCCTCAAACCCGGGCCGGCTCGGGCGACCACCGGGCCAGACCCGGAGTCGCTGCATGCCAACGCGCGCCTGTTGGAGACCGTGCTCGCCGATTACGGCGTGCAGGGCAGCATCGTGGAGATCAGGCCCGGTCCGGTGGTCACACTTTACGAGCTGGAACCGGCACCCGGCATCCGCAGCGCCCGGGTGATCGGGCTTGCCGACGACATCGCCCGCAGCCTGTCCGTCACCGCCGTCCGCATCGCCACGGTGCCGGGGCGGAACGTGATCGGCATCGAGCTGCCGAACGCCCGACGGGAGACGGTGTTCCTGAGCGAGATCCTGGCGACGGAGGATTGG
>CAXUIE010000322.1:437-4110 GCA_964250825.1 uncultured Acidisphaera sp.
CCGCTTCGGTTGTTGCCGAGGCCAAGCGCCCGCCACCACGGACAGAAACCCCATCGCCGTCCGAGGGCTGGCAGTTCCCGCCGCTTTCCCTGCTCAGCCCGGTGCCGGTGCGCGCCGGGTCAGGACCCAGCGAGGACGCGCTGCAGGCCAATGCCCGCCTGCTGGAAACCGTGCTGGGCGACTACGGCGTGCAGGGCGCGATCCGCGACATCCGGCCCGGCCCGGTGGTCACGCTGTATGAGCTGGAGCCGGCTCCCGGCATCCGCAGCGCCCGGGTGATCGGCCTCGCCGACGACGTGGCGCGCAGCCTCTCCGTCACCGCCGTGCGCATCGCCACGGTGCCCGGCCGCAACGTGATCGGCATCGAGGTGCCGAACGCGAGGCGCGAGACGGTGTTCCTGTCCGAACTTCTCTCCACCGAGGAGTTGCAGCGCCATGCCGGGCGGTTGGCGCTGGCGCTGGGCAAGGACATCGGCGGGGCTCCGGTGCTGGCCGATCTGCAACGGATGCCGCATCTGATGATCGCGGGCACCACCGGGTCGGGCAAGTCGGTGGGGGTCAACGCGATGATCCTGAGCCTGCTGTATCGGCTTTCGCCCGACCAGTGCCGGCTGATCCTCATCGACCCCAAGATGCTGGAGCTGTCGGTGTACGAGGGGATCCCGCACCTGATGGCCCCGGTCGTCACGGAGCCGAAGAAGGCCGTCACCGCGCTGAAGTGGACGGTGCGCGAGATGGAGCGGCGGTATCGCTCGATGAGCCAGCTCGGCGTGCGCAACATCGGCGGCTACAACGAGCGCGTGGCCGAGGCGCGCGCCCGCGGCGAGGTGGTGACGCGGCGGGTGCAGACCGGCTTCGACCCCGACACCGGGCGTCCGACTTTCGAGGAGCAGCCGCTGACGCTCGAGAACCTGCCGTTCATCGTCGTGGTGGTCGACGAGATGGCGGATCTGATGATGGTCGCCGGCAAGGAGATCGAGCAGGCCGTGCAACGCCTCGCGCAAATGGCGCGCGCGGCCGGCATCCACGTCATCATGGCGACCCAGCGCCCGTCGGTGGACGTGATCACCGGCACCATCAAGGCCAACTTCCCGACCCGCATCAGCTTCCAGGTGATCAGCAAATTCGACAGCCGCACCATCCTGGGCGAGCAGGGGGCGGAGCAGCTGCTGGGCCAGGGCGACATGCTGTTCATGGCCGGCGGCGGCCGCATCACCCGCGTGCACGGCCCGTTCGTCTCCGACCGCGAGGTCGAAGAGGTCGTGGCGTTCCTGCGCGCGCAAGGCGAGCCGGCCTACCTCGACGACGTGACCGAGCCCGAGGACGACGACGGCGGCGCCGGGCTCCTGCTGTCCGGCATCGCCGGCGCGTCCGACGGCGACAAGGGCCTGTTCGACCAGGCGGTGGCGGTGGTGGCGCGCGAGGGGAAGGCGTCCACCTCGTTCATCCAGCGGCACCTGGGGATCGGCTACAACAAGGCGGCCAAGCTGATCGAGCAGATGGAAAAGGAAGGCATCGTCGGGCAGGCGAACCACGTCGGCAAGCGCGAGGTGCTGGTGCGCCGCACCACCGACGAGGACTAGGACTAGGGAGGCGATCCGCTCACCGTCGCATGAGCCTGTTTTCGGCTACATACCACGACGTCAGACGTTCTCGTGCAACTGACGTTTGACCCGAGACGTTCAATGCTGATCGCGTCGGTTGCTCTTTGTTCGGTAAATACCCGCGCCTCGCCCATTTGGACGGGCGTGGTCAACCTCTCCCCCCGATCTTTTTCGCAGCTGAAACCAGATGGTGATCTGGAGAGCCAAGCGCCACTGAGTCGCCAGCCGAGGCGCGCTCCGCGCAGCAGGATTGACGCATTGGCCGCTTGCGTGGTCAGCGAAGCAGTGCACATGCTTGAAGGCACGACGGACAACAGCGTCGTATCCTCAGGCAGGCGGACCCCCTCAACAGGAGCGGCGCTGTCTCCGGCGAAGAATTCGGCAGTCCGTCGCCACAGCGGCTGCGCATCGGCGATCTGCAAGAGCACCGCACAACCAAATACGACCGAACAGGGCCACCTGGGAAGTCGAGTTACAACTGTAACTATCGAGCCGATGATAAGCGCGTAGCCCACCGGCCAGAAGAAACGACCGGTCGCACGGATCGGCGCCAACAGCCGATCCCAAGGCCAGTTTCCCAAATAAAGCAGCAATGAATGACCGGCATAGACTCGATTGCTGAGAGCCAGCAAGGTTAAGCCAACCAACACAAACAGGACGCCGAAGGAGATCCCCGTTGGGCGACGCACAACGACCGACGTTATCGCGGCCGCGATAACCAGGAACAGCACTCCAGCGCCAAGATAGTTGAAGCCTTCGTATTGGCCGCCAGTCGCATCGACCATCGGCAAAGTTGATCCGAACAGCCCGGAAGCCTGGGGCCAAACCGGGGATAACAGGTTCATGGAAAACAGCCCGACTCCGCTTTCACCGCCGCCAAGCGTGCCACTCAGCAGGAAGAAGATAGCGAGCGGCCACAGCCAAGTTGCCGCCCAGAGACTCCAAGCTCCAAACGCACCGGCAACGCCACATTTCAGGGTAGTTTCGATTGGAACCGCGGAAAGCAGGAAAACTGACATGACGAACAAATAGGGGTGAAAGAGAATGCACCCGAGTTGCCCCACCCCCGCCATCCACCCATGTCGAACGGTACCTCTTAGCATGCGAAACATGATACCCAGCGCAATCAGAACCGCGAAGTGCGCCATGAGGTCCACGTGTTGAACGCGAGCTAGCCAGCTCAAACAGAATATGGCAAGCATCGCTACCGTCAGCGTGCTTTTCAGGTCGCGAGACCGAGTTCCGCGAAGGGCAAAGACGGCGGCGACTGGTTGGAGCAATACGCACGACGCATACCATGCCCCGAGCAGATTGACGGGTAATGCGCCCCAGGACCGGCTTGCTCCTTTCGCAAGCAACGATATCGCCGAGTTTCCGTCGGCCATCGCGACGCTGGTACTCAAGGGCCATGCGAGCATCTGTGTGCTTAGTAACGGCCAGCGCCACGGATCGGCTTGAAAAGCGAGATGCCCGGTCAAACTACGAGCCGTATCTCCCGGCGGCGATACCCAGAGCCCGCCCGTGCCAAGCACCGTTTTGGTCGGGAGAAGGGCTGCGGTGGCGGCGATCCCGATGACTAGGCCAGTGGCATACGCGACAAGGCGAGAAGCGCCACCGGCGCTGGCTTGCGTTCTCACGGACGCGCCTTCTCCCGATGGACGTCGAACGTCAGCGCGGAGTGCCAAGCGCGTTTTCACGAGGCGGAACCGAGACGTGACTAGCGGCGCGTTCCGCGGCGAGCAGCGCCCGCTTGCGCGGCAGGCCCCAGCGATAACCCGTGAGGTCGCCGTCCGCACCCACGACGCGGTGGCAAGGGACGGCAAGCGAGACCGGATTCGTGGCGCAGGATCGCGCCACCGCACGCACCGCGCGGGGCGCTTCGATCATCGCGGCGACCTCCGCGTAGGTTCGGGTCTCGCCCGTCGGGATGCGGCGCAACGCCTGCCAGACCCGCTGCTGGAACACGGTGCCGCGCAGGTCGAGCGGCAGGGCGAGCGCCCGTTCCGGTTCGGCGATGAAGGAGAGCACGGCTTGCACCGTGTCCGCGAGCGCGCCGTCATCGGCGCGGA
>CAXUIE010000323.1:0-4098 GCA_964250825.1 uncultured Acidisphaera sp.
GAAGCCGCAACCGCAGCCGACACGCTGGCCGGCGCGCGGGAGACCGACTGTCGCGCGGTGATCGAACCGGCGGCGGACGGCGTCGGCGCTTGGCGCTACCGAATGGCGGCGGACGGCCGCGTGACCGGTCCCCACCCGAGGACGGGGGCGGGGCAGTTCTGGGTGGTGCTGAGCGGCGACATCGTCCAGCCGGAGAGCGGCTTCCTGCCGGCTCGTTCGCTGGTGTTCGTTCACCCCGACGACCCACCGTTCATGCCGACCGCCGGGCCAGGGGGTGCCGAAATCGTCGCCCTCCAGTTTCCCAGGCGCTGATTCAGCCGCCCGGCTTTCCGCTGCCCCGCAGAGCCTTCTGCGCCTCGTCCGTTTCGTTCGATTGATCGAGCGGCAACGGCCCGGCCTCCGCGGTCTGGTCGGGGATGATCGAGCCCGACTCGTCGGCGGTTTCCTGCGGCACGTTCGGCGGTCGTTTGACGGTGCCCTCCCGGGTCCTTTCGGGCTCGGGGCTGGGTGGCGTTGGTGGTGCGGGTTCGGTCATCCTGCCCTCCTGGCGCCGTCGGCGGGCCCGCCGACGATGCTGCGCCAACGTGCGGCCCCTTCGTTCCGTTGCGACGCGCCTACACTCCGCTTTTACGGGAGCGACACGCCCCGCGAAAGTCAGGCGCGATCGTTCACACAAGGCAGACTCTGCGCGCTAAGGCCCACCCAGTACGCGTCCCGCCACCGCGTCGAGCTTGGCCGCGAGAGCCGGATCGCGCATGTGGCTGGCCGTGATGACGGCGTTGTCGAGCGCCCGGTCGCACCCGCACGGGCATAGCGCGCGCGCGGCGCCGATCGCGGGCACTACGGCGGCGACAAGCGCCCGCGCTTTCTCGGCGTTATCGAGCAGCACGCGCACCACGGCCTCGACCGTCACCGCGTCATGGTCCGGGTGCCAGCAATCATAGTCCGTCACCATGGCGATGGTGGCGTAACAGACCTCCGCCTCGCGGGCGAGCTTGGCTTCCGGCATGTTGGTCATGCCGATCACGCTACATCCCCACGCGCGATACAGTTCGCTTTCCGCCACCGTCGAGAATTGCGGCCCTTCCATCACGAGATAGGCGCCGCCTCGCGACGCGGGCAGGCCGAGGCGGCCGCACGCCCGCTCGGCCGCGTCGCCCAATCGGGCGCAGACCGGGTGCGCCATCGACACGTGCGCGACGATGCCTTCGCCGAAGAAACTTTTCTCGCGCGCGAAGCTGCGGTCGATGAATTGGTCGACGATCACGAAATGGCCGGGCGGCAGCTCGGGCTTCAGGCTGCCCACGGCCGAGAGCGAGAGGATGTCAGTCACGCCCGAGCGCTTCAGCGCGTCGATGTTGGCGCGGTAGTTGAGGTGCGTCGGCGACAATGGATGACCACGGCCGTGGCGTGGCAGGAACACGCACCGCACGTCACCCAGCCGGCCGAACAAAAGCGCGTCGGACGGCGACCCCCACGGGGTTTCCACCGAGCGCCAAGCCTTATCCGTCAGCCCGCCGATATCATACAGGCCAGAGCCGCCGATGATCCCGACGACCGGCTCGACATCGCTCATGCCCGCGTCAATGCTGGTCCGCCCACACCTGGCGCTTCACCGCATAAGTGACACCGGTCATCAACGCCAGGAACAGCACGATGCGGACGCCGATCTGCTTGCGCAGCACCAGGTCGGGGTTCGCCGCCCAGTCGAGGAACGTGACGACGTCGTGCGCTTCCTGGTCGAGCGTCGCCTTGGTGCCGTCGGCGTATTGCACCTGGTCGGGCTGCAGCGGCTGCGGCATCGCGATCTGATGCCCCGGGAAATACTTGTTATAGTTCATCCCGTTCTGCATCTTGAACCCCGCCGGCGGGTCCGTGTAGCCGGTCAGCAAGGCGTAGATGTAGTTCGCTCCATCCGGCCGCGCGTTGACGAGCAACGATTGGTCGGGCGGCAACGCGCCGTTCATCGCCGCCCGCGCGGCCTTCTCATTGGCAAACGGCGCCTTGAACGGGCTCGACGGCAGGCCGGGGCCGGTGACCGGCTCGCCCGAGTCGTTGAGGCCGGACGGCACCTGCACGTTGGCCGCGACGGCCTTGATCTGATCGGGCGTGAGCCCGATCCCGGCGAGGTCGCGGTAGTGCAGGAGGTTCATCGAATGGCAGTTCGAGCAAACCTCCGAATAAATCTGAAAACCGCGCTGGGCGGAGGCGAGATCATAGGTGCCGAACAAACCGGCGAAGCTCCAATGCTGCTGCGGAGGTGCCGGCGCGTCCGCCTCCTGCGCCAGCGCCGGACCGGAGATAAAGGCCGCCAGGAGCGCCAGGGCGGGAACGCGCATCACGGCTTCTCCATCGGCTTGGCGGGCGCGCCGCCGGGCAACGGCCCGCCGCCGCCCCTCCTCGCGATCACCGGCCGGCTGATGCTCTCGGGCAGCGGCAGCGGCCGCTCGAGCTTGCCCAGCACCGGCAGGATCACCAGGAAGTGAAGGAAGTAGTAGGTGGCCGAAACCCGACCGAGCACGACCCAGATGCCTTCCGGCTTGTGCGCGCCAACGACCCCGAGCACGACGACGGAGGCCACCAGCACGAAGATGAACGGGCGGTAAAGTGGGCGGAACCGGGTGCTGCGCACCGGGCTCGTGTCGAGCCAGGGCAGCACGAACAAAACCGCGATCGCGCCGAACATCATCACCACACCGCCAAGCTTGTTCGGCACGGAGCGCAGGATCGCATAGAACGGCAGGAAGTACCATTCCGGCACGATGTCGGATGGCGTTTGCAGCGGGTTTGCCGGGATGAAGTTGTTCGGGTCGCCCAGAAAATTCGGAAAGAAGAATACCAGGACGGCGAACACGAGCAGGTAGACGCACATGCCCACGCTGTCCTTGATGGTGTAGTACGGGTGGAACGGCACCGTGTCCTGCGGGCTCTTCACGTCGATGCCGAGCGGGTTGTTCGATCCCGTGATGTGCAGCGCCGCCACATGAAGGAAAACCACGCCGGTCAGCACGAACGGTAATAAATAGTGCAAGGAGAAGAAGCGGTTGAGCGTCGGGTTATCGACGCTGAACCCGCCCCACAGCCACGTCACGATCGACTGGCCGACGAGCGGGATCGCGGAGAACAGGTTGGTGATGACGGTGGCACCCCAGTACGACATCTGGCCCCAGGGGAGCACGTATCCCATGAACGCCGTGGCCATCATGGTGAGGAGGATCACCACGCCGATCATCCACAGCAGCTCGCGCGGATACTTGTAGGAACCGTAGTATAAGCCGCGAAACATGTGGATGTAGACGACGATGAAGAACATGGAGGCGCCGTTCTGGTGCACGTAGCGCAGCAGCCAGCCGTAGTTCACGTCGCGCATGATGCGCTGCACGCTGTCGAAGGCGAGGCCGGTGTTCGGCACGTAGTTCATCGCCAGGAAGATGCCGGTCGCGATCATGATGAACAGGTTGATCGTCGCCAACGCGCCAAAATTCCAGAAGTAGTTGAAGTTCTTCGGCGTGGGGAACGTGCCGTATTCCTTCTGCATCATCGTGAAGATGGGCAGACGGGTGTCGATCCAGTTCAACACCGGATTGGGGATGTCGCTCTTGTGCACGCCGGCCATGGTCAATCCTCGTCGTTAGTTCGGCGGTCAGCCGATCTTGATCTTCGTGTCGCTCTCGAACCCGTAGGGCGGGAGATAAAGATTGAGAGGCGCCGGCCCGTGCCGGACCCTGCCCGCCGTGTCGTACTGGCTGCCGTGGCAGGGGCAGAACCAGCCGCCCCAGTCACCGCGTGGGTCGGTCGGCTTGTTGCCGAGCGGGATGCAGCCGAGATGGGTGCAGATGCCGATCACGATGATCCAAGCCTCGTGCCCGGGCTTGACGCGCTCGCTGTCCGGCACCGGCTCGATCAGCTGGCTCAGCTGAACGTCCTGCGCCGACTTGATCTCGGCGGCGGTGCGGTGGCGGACGAAGATCGGCTTGCCGCGCCACACCGCGGTGATGCCCATGCCCTCCGTGATCGGCGCGAGGTCGACCTCGACGGAGGACAACGCCAGCACGTCGCGCGACGGGTTCATCGAATCGATGAGCGGCCAGGCGATCG
>CAXUIE010000324.1:0-4060 GCA_964250825.1 uncultured Acidisphaera sp.
GAAAGTGTTACCCATGTGTCCGGAACGAGATGTCACCTATGTCTCGGATCGTACACTTGATGGAATCAGCGCGTTATGATGGGCACCCTGCGCTGGCCTCTCGCTTATATGTGCTTACATTTTCCAGTCCAGAAAAATGTAAGCACTGTGTAAGCAACTCGGCGAAAGCTCGGTGCGGTTCGGGCGTGTTCTGGCGCACCTATGAGCCGGGTTCCAAGGCCGTTTGGATGCCGGCGACCACCGCCTTGCCGCCGCGAAGGGACGCCTCGATAAGCGCCTCCATGTGATCGGTCGTCGCGCTTCCGGTGCCGATGTAGCCTGGGCGAACGAGTTCAACGAGTCCGTCGCCGCGAAGGTACTGGCCGCCCAGACTCCGGTAGCTCACCGGTAGGACCCGTGCGGGGCCATTCAACTCGCCTCCGTCCGTCAGTTGGTCGAGATGGCCGAGGCTCAACTGGATGCCCGGGGACTTCGTTGCGGCCTAGCGGCGCCCAAGCTTGAAGAAGAACGCGCCGCTATTGCGCCGGTAAGGGTCGTTGGGCGCAAGTCACGATCGAACCGGCGCATGCGCGAAAGCTCGTCCGTAAGCTGGTCCTTGATGCGAACCGTCCATTCCTGCTCGTCCTCGTCATCTCCGAACAACTCGTCCACCGCGGGGCGTTGCACACGTCCTCGGGCTTCAGGATCTTGTACTGAACCATGACCAGGGCTCCGCTTGCGCTAGGCTTCCGATGATCGAGAGGGAGCATAGATGACGAGTTTAAGAGCGTTGTCGTCGTTGGCCTGGAATGTGGCGTACTCGAAGCTCAGGCTTCCCTTGGTCGGATGCGTGATCGATTTGCGACCGGCCGTGGCTTCACCGATGTCGTGCGCGTCCCACCAGCCTTCGAATTCGGGGCAGCCCGCCCGGAGCCGTTCGAGAAGATCGGCGAAAGCTGGGTCACCCGCCCACATATCGTGAGTGGCGCGGAACTGGGCGACCATGCGCCGGGCCTCAGCGGTCCACCGCTCTCCAAACAGTCGCCGCGCGGCGGATCTGGTCAACATCGTGATCAAGGTGTTGCGGTCGGCTTCGGCCAGGCGGCTGAACCCGAATATTTCGTCGGCGGCCTCGTTCCATGCCAGGACATCCCACCGCCGGCCCGTGACATAAGCCGGTCGGTCGAGGCTCTGCACGATGTTGCGGAGCGTCGGCGAAACGGTCTCCGGGGAAAACGGCTTACGACCCGGCGAAGACGCCAAGGCGCGCAGGTGCGCATGCTCCACCTTCCCGAGGCGTAGAGCCTTCGCGAGAGCATCAATCGCCGTCAACGAGGGGTTGACCGCACGGCCTTGCTCGATGCGGACGTACCAGTCGACTCCGATGCCCGCGAGCTGAGCCACCTCTTCGCGGCGAAGACCTGGCGAAAGCCGTCGACCGATGGATGGAAGGCCGACGGCCTTTGGCGTCAGCCGCTGGCGGCGGGACCTCAGGAAGGCCGCCAACTCATGTCGTCGCGATTGAGGCATGCGCACTTCCCAGGGTCTACCAGACCTAGGTCAGTACCAGTCCTTCCGGGGCGTGATCAAGGGCGCCATCTTGGCGTCAGTATCAGGAGACACCCTCATGAAAGCCGCCGTTCTCAAACGCTTCGGCTCCCCCCTCGTCGTCGAGGATGTGCCGGAGCCCGTGCTCGGCACCGGCGAGGTGATCGTCGATATGGTCGCCTCGAGCGTTCTGGCCTACGCCGGCGAGGTTTACAGCGGCCAGCGCCAGTACCTTCTTGAAACGCCAGTGATCCCGGGATCAGGAGGCATTGGACGGGTGAGGGCGTTCGGGCCGGATGCGACCCGCCTCGCGGTGGGCGACTGGGTCGTATGCGATTCAACCATCAGGTCGCGCGACGACGTCCTGTCGCCCGACATTACCTTGCAGGGCTTATCGGCCGGCAACGCCGAGGGCGGGCTTCGTCTGCAGCGGTACTATCACAACGGGTCCTACGCGGAGCAGATGCTCACGCCGACCGAAAACGTCGTGCGCCTCGGCAGCGTCGATGAGTCGAACGCCGCCAATTGGTGCGGCATGACAAGCCTGCTCGTGCCCTATGGCGGCTTGTTATCGATCGAGTTGCAAGCCGGCGAGACCCTCGTGGTCAATGGCGCGACGGGCGCGTTCGGCAGCGGCGCGGTGGCGGTGGCGCTCGCCATGGGCGCGGATCGCGTTGTCGCCACAGGCCGCAACCAGGCGGTGCTGGAGGCGCTCGGTCGCAGGCTGGGACCGAGGGTCAGACCCGTGGCGATGACCGGCGACGAAGAAGCCGACCGCGCCAACATTTTGAAGGCGGCCGCGGGTCCGATCGACTGTGTCTTCGACATATTGCCGCCGCAGGCCTCTCCCTCCCAGGTCCGAGCCGCTGTGTTGGGGGTCCGGCCCGGCGGGCGCGTGTCCCTGATGGGGGGCGTCGGCATGCAAGGCGGAGACGACCTCGAGCTGCCTTATCGCTGGATCATGCGCAACAACATCACGATCAAGGGGCAGTGGATGTTCCCACGCGAGGCCGTCACCCGAATGGTCCGGCTGACCGAGGCGGGTCTGATCGACCTCTCAAGCCGCGAGGTGACGACGTTCCCACTGGAGGAAATCAACGCCGCGATAAAGCACGCCGCGGCCAACGCTGGCCCGTTCTCCATGACGGTGATCAAGCCATGACCGATCATCCCAGCGAAATGCACGCTATCACGGTTGGCGGCGGCGGCGGCGATCGGCTGGCGGTGCGCCGCGTCGCCAGCTCGCCGGCGCGACCCGGCGAGATCACGATCCGCGTCACGGCTGTCTCGCTGAACCGCGGCGAAGTCAAACGCGCCCTCACCGTGACCGAGAGTGGAACTGTGCCCGGGTGGGATTTCGCGGGTATCGTCGAGGAGACGAACGCAACGCCGGGCGCCCCCGAAGCCGGCACGCGCGTCGTCGGGCTCCTGCCAGCCGGGTCGTGGGCGGAGCGCGTCCATGCGCCTCTCGAGTTCATCGCACCCATCCCCGCGGCCGTCACGGATTCTCAGGCCGCCAGCCTGCCGGTGGCCGGCCTGACCGCGCTCCACGCCCTTCGCAAAGGCGGCCTTCTGCTGGGCCGAAAGGTCCTGGTGAACGGCGCCACCGGCGGCGTCGGCCAGATGGCGATTCAACTGGCGGCGGCGTCGGGCGCCCGCGTCTTTGCCCACATCCGCCGCGCAGATCAGCGGATGGTCGTGGAAGCCTCCTGCACTGGCGGCGTCATCGTCGGCGAAGCCCTGGAGGCGGCGCGCGCGGACGGACCGTTCGACTTCATCCTCGACTCGGTGGGCGGCTCGGCGTTGTCCGCCGCTCTGACCATGCTCCGACGAAACGGAGCCTGCGTCACCGTAGGGGTGACGGAAGGCACCCCGGTTGTGTTCGACAGTGCCGTGTTCTTGCGGACCTCCGGCGCGAGGCTTGCCGGGCTTGTCTTGGGCGACGACATCGCCGCCACGTCAACGGCGGCGGATGGTCTCGCACTCCTTCTCCGCCTTGTGGAGCAGGGTGTGCTCAAGCCCACAATCGGGTTGGAAGCGCCGTGGACCGACGTCGCGTCCGTCGCCGCCCAGCTCATCGACCGCGCCTTCGTCGGCAAGGCCGTCCTCCACGTTTCGAGCTCATGATCCGCGGGAAAGGCTGATTTCGCCATGCTGTATCTCCATGTCACCTTCCACATGGACCGCCAGTCAGTCGCGGCCTTAGGCGAAGCCGCGACGAAAGTCGTCGCGGCGGAGGTCGAGCGCGGGTCGCGTCCGCGCAAAGGGCCGGCCGTCTGATCGGCTTGTGGCGCCTTGCTGACGGTAACGGGTGATCTTCATCCTCGACGCGGCCTCGCACGCGCAAATCCATGAGGAACTGACGACCCTGCCAATGTTCCCCCACGTGAGATCGATCATTTTGCTGCCGCTTCTGCCCTATCCTGGCTTCTCGGAATTCTCTGAGTGTCGGTCCGAGATCATTTTGTGCTCTGACAAAGCCTTCGGACCATCAGTCTGATCGACGCCCAGCGCAGGAACGCAAGACCGTTCC
>CAXUIE010000325.1:0-1775 GCA_964250825.1 uncultured Acidisphaera sp.
AGCTTCCGGCCGGGTCGTGGGCCCGGTTCACCCCGGACGGCCGCTCCACCGTCCACCAAGAAAGGGGGGGTGGCCCCCTGGGCGCGCCCCGCCGCGGCGCCGGGCGCGTGGTCGGCCTCGACCTGCTCGCAGTCGAGCCGGTCCCCGGGGCGATGTTCATCCAGGGCGATTTCACCGCCCCGGAGCTGCCCGAGCGATTGTTGGCCTCTCTAGGGACCGCCCCCAACCTCCTGCTTTCCGACATGGCGCCCAACAGGACCGGCCACCACGCGACTGACCACTTGCGCATCGTGGCGCTCGCCGAGATGGCCGCTGATTTCGCGCGCCGCGTACTGGCGCCCGGCGGCGGATTCGTCGCCAAGGTTTTCCAGGGCGGCTCCGAGCGCGCCTTGCTCGCAGCACTCAAGCGCGATTTCGCCCAGGTCCGCCACGCCAAGCCGCCGGCGAGCCGCAAGGATTCGAGCGAGCTCTACGTGGTGGCGACGGGTTTCCGCGCCGGAGTCATGGCCGGATCACGGTCGACGTGAAGGGGCCACAACCGGGGGCACCGCGCGCCATCAGGTCCGAGCGGCATTTGCGAACTCCGGGAACTGCGGATACGCAATCAATGGAAGCACGTCGATCGTTCTCACATACGGGAACATGGGTAACGAACTGAGCTCTTCGAGGAGCGCTTCGTGCGACTCGCTGTCGATAATGAAGATTGCGCCGTTGCCGTCACCGCGCCGCCACAACCCGACAAGCCTGCCCGCCTGTTGCGCCAACACGGCTCGCTCCATTTCCGCCGCTCTAACCTTCGTCGCGACGTCCCCGGCGCCTAACGCCTGACGATCAGTGTGGAAGGTTACATGATACAGCATGGCTCACTCCTCTTGTGTTGGATGACTTTTACGCTCGAAGGACGGTTTCAGAACGGAAGGTGCAGCACGGCCTTCCCCGCAAAACCGCGATCGACCAGCTGACGCGCGATTGCGGCGACCTCGGTCCACGGCGCCTCGACGCCGATGCTTGGTTTGAGTGCGCCTTGTTGAATGAGACGAAGCAGCAGCGCCAACCCCTCCGAAGCTGGCTCGGTGGTGGCGATGTCGTCGCCCAGGATGATCGAGCGCAGAGACGCGCCCGAGGTGCGGAGGAACACCGAGCTGTCGAAATTGACCGGTGCGCCCTCCGTCACACCAACCGTGACGCAGATGCCGTTGCGATTGAGTATCGTCAGCGCGGCGGACAGCGCCGACCCCCCCACCAAATCGAGAATGAAGTCGAAAGGTGCCGACGTGCGCGCCGCATCGAGCGTTTCTCCCACGATCACGCCACCTGTGCTTGACGCTTCCACGAAATCACGCTGCTCCTGTCGGCGGACGTGCGAATAAACCCGGGCTCCGGAGGCGGCGGCGAGCTGGATCGCCGTCTGCCCTACGCCCCGGTCGCGACGACATCGACGATGACCTCCCCTGTTCCCAGTACCGGGTCGGGCATGGTCTCAATGGCGAGGGCTGATCCGAACGCCTTGAGGATTGCTGCTTTCATTTTGTCCTTGCCTTCTGGATCGCACCATTTTCGCGGCCTTTCGCCGTGCATCCAGGCCTGGCATTATCCTGGGATTGGACAATCCCCGGTTGGCGGAGGAAGCGGATAATGTCGGATCCGGGTCGGAGCGAGTTCGGCGACTTCCTCCGGTCGCGCCGCGAGAAGTTGACCCCTCATGCGATGGGGCTCTCGAATGGGCGACGGCGCCGGACTCCCGGGCTTCGGCGCGTGGAGGTGGCCGAACTCGC
>CAXUIE010000325.1:1785-4054 GCA_964250825.1 uncultured Acidisphaera sp.
CTGGTACATCCGGCTGGAGCAAGGGCGGAGCGTCAGCCCGTCCGTCACCACGATTGACGCGCTGGCCCGCGCGCTCCGCCTCGGTAAGAGCGAGCACGCCCATTTGCGGGCGCTGGCGCGTGATACGGGTCAGCGGGCGTTCGCCCCCGAAAGCGTGCCGCAAACAATCCGCCGGATTATCGAGAACCTGAACCAGCCCGCCTACGTCACCGGCCGCCGATGGGACGTGCTCGCTTGGAACGCGGCAGCCGCCGACATCTTCACCGGCTTTTGTGGCGTGCCCGAGGAGGATCGCAACGTCCTGCTCTACATGCTGACCGAACCGGACGCCCGGCGCTTGTTCGGCGCGGCCTGGGCCGACGAGGCGAAACGCATGGTGGCGCAGTTCCGCACGACGCACGATCTTTGGGCGGGCGACCCCGCGTTTGTCGCTCTATTGGAGCGCCTGCGCCACGGCAGCCCGGAGTTCGCGGGATGGTGGGAGGCGCACGACATCCGCAACGTGGGCGCGGGCCGCAAACTGCTTCATCACCCCACCAGGGGGCAGATGCGGTTCGAGTATGCGACATTCCAGGCCAATGACGATCCCGCGCTGAAGCTCGCCATCTACACGCCCGTTTAAGCCAATCCGACCGATACGGATCTGTCCCCAAGCTTTGCTTGCAGGGGTGCCGGCCGAAGCATATCTAGGGGCGTCAAGGTCCAGGGTCCCTCGGTTGAGGACGGCCCTTTCGTGCGCAAAGGTCCGTACCATGGCCCCTGACATCCACCCGGACGCCGTCGCCGATCCATCAGTCGGCAACGGCCCCTTGACCGCATCCCGCGTGGAGGAGGCGCTCGCGTTTGACGACGTGCTGCTGGTCCCAGGCTACTCGGAGGTCGTCCCCTCCGCCACCGACACGCAAACGCGGCTGACGCGCGGCATCAGCCTCAACATTCCGCTGATCTCGGCCGCGATGGACACCGTGACCGAGAGTGCGATGGCGATCGCCATGGCGCAAAACGGCGGCATGGGCGTGATCCACAAGAACCTTGATGTCGCCGAGCAGGCCGCCCAGGTCCGCCAGGTCAAGAAGTTCGAAAGCGGCATGGTGGTCAACCCGGTCACCATCCATCCCGACCAGACCCTGGCCGACGCCCGCGAGCTGATGAGCAGCTATCGGATCAGCGGCATCCCGGTGGTGGAGCGCGGTAGCGGCCGGCTGGTGGGCATCCTGACGCATCGCGATGTGCGCTTCGCCACCGACACCTCGCTCCGGGTCTATGAGCTCATGACCCGCGAGAACCTGGTCACCGCGCCGGGCCACGTCGGGGCCGAGGAGGCGCGCCGCCTGCTGCACCGGCACCGAATCGAGAAGCTGCTGGTGGTCGACGACGCGTTCCGCTGCGTCGGCCTCATCACCGTCAAGGACATGGACAAGGCGCAAGCGCACCCGAACGCCAACAAGGACGAACTCGGCCGCCTGCGCGTGGCCGCGGCGACCGGCGTCGGCGCCGACGGCCGCGCCCGCGCCGAGGCGTTGATCGCGGCGGCGGTGGACGTGATCGTGGTGGACACCGCGCACGGCCACTCGGCCGGCGTGCTCGGCGCGGTGGCGGACATCAAGCGGCTATCCAACGCGGTGCAGGTGATCGCCGGCAACGTGGCCACGCCCGAGGGCGCGCTGGCGCTGATCGAAGCGGGGGCGGACGCGGTGAAGATCGGCATCGGTCCGGGCAGCATTTGCACGACGCGGGTGGTCGCGGGCGTCGGTGTGCCGCAATTTTCCGCCGTGCTGGAAACGGCCGCGGTGTGCCGCGCCCATGGCGTTCCGGCGATCGCCGATGGCGGCGTGCGGACCAGCGGGGACGTGGTGAAGGCGATCGCCGCCGGGGCCGATTGCGTCATGGTGGGCAGCCTGCTCGCCGGCACGGACGAAGCGCCCGGCGAGGTGTTCCTCTACCAGGGGCGCTCCTACAAATCCTATCGCGGCATGGGAAGCCTGGGCGCGATGGCGCGAGGCTCGGCCGACCGCTACTTCCAGCAGGAGATCAAGGACACGCTGAAGCTGGTGCCCGAGGGAATCGAGGGCCGCGTGGGCTACAAGGGCCCTGTGCACAGCGTAATCCACCAGCTGGTCGGGGGCTTGCGCGCCGGAATGGGGTATACGGGCGCGGCGACGGTGGGCGAATTGCAGCGTAACGCCCGCTTTCGCCGGATCACCGGCGCGGGCTTGCGCGAGAGCCACGTCCACGACGTCGCGATCACCCGCGAGGCGCCGAATTACCG
>CAXUIE010000326.1:0-4053 GCA_964250825.1 uncultured Acidisphaera sp.
CAGCGGGACCGAGCTCGGCGACTTCGTCGACCGCCCCGCCGGCGAGGAGGAGCGGAACTGGCGCGTGCTCGACCCGCGTCTGCTTGAGGAGGATGAGCCAGAGGAATGAGCGGCAAGCCCATCGTCCGCTTCGCGCCCAGCCCCACCGGCCTGCTTCATGTTGGCAACGCCCGCCAAGCCGTCGCCAATTTCCTGTTCGCCCGCCGGCACGGCGGTTCGTTCATCCTCCGGCTGGACGACACCGACCGCGAACGCGGCCGCCCCGAGCACGAGGCGGCGATCCAGCATGACCTGCGGTGGCTCGGGCTCGACTGGGACGAAAGCTTCCGCCAATCCGACCGGCTTGACCGTTACGCCGCGGTCGCCGAGCAGCTGAAGCGGGCCGGGCGGCTTTACCCCTGCTTCGAAACCGAGGAGGAGCTGCGCGCCAAGCGCGATCAGCGGGTGCGCCGGGGCCAAGCGCCGGTGTACGACCGGGCGATGCTGAAGCTGACCGTCGAACAGCGCGCCAACGCCGAGGCGGGGGGCAAGCGGCCGTATTGGCGGTTCCTGCTGTCGGGCGAGACCGTGCGGTGGACCGATCTCGTGCTGGGACGCCGGCAGGTGAGGCTGCCGGCCGTGTCGGACCCGGTGCTGATCCGCACCGACGGCACCCCGCTGTACACGTTCACCAGCGTGGTGGACGACATCGCGTGCGGCGTCACCCACCTCATCCGTGGCGAGGACCATGTCAGCAACACCGGGGTGCAGATGGATCTCTTCGCTGCCGTCGGCGCGCCCCTGCCGGCCTTCGCGCACCTGCCGCTGCTGGTCGACGCGGAAGGCGGCAAGCTGTCCAAGCGCATCGACAGCCTTTCGTTGCGCGGGCTGCGGGGCGACGGCATCGAGCCGGTGGCGATCACCTCCTATCTCGCCCGCCTCGGCACCGCTGACGACCCGGAGCCGCTTTCCCTCGAGACCCTGGCCGCCGGCTTCGATCTCGGGCGGGTGTCGCACTCGGCCGCCCGGTTCGACGCGCGGCAACTGCTGGCATTGAACCGGCGGGTGCTGCACGGGCTGCCGTTCGCTGCCGTGGCGGACCGGCTGCCGACAGGGGCGACGGAAGCCTTCTGGCTGGCGGTGCGCGGCAATCTCGACCTCCTCAACGAGGCGCGCGGCTGGTGGGATGTGGTGGCCGGCACCATCGTGCCCCCCGTGATCGAGGGCGAGGGGCCGTTTCTCCAGGACGCGCTCAGCCTGCTGCCGCCGGAGCCGTGGGACGGGCAGGTTTGGCCCGCCTGGACGGGCGCGCTGCGCGAAAAGACGGGCCGGAAGGGCCGCTCGCTGTTCCATCCGCTGCGGCTCGCCTTGACTGGCGAAGAACAGGGGCCGGAGCTGCGCGATCTGCTGCCGTTGATGGGCCGCGCCAGGGCGGCGGAGCGGCTCAGGGTGGCGGCGACCTAGGCCGCCTGGGCGCAACCCGTCCGCTCACGGACGCCGGTCACCCCATGCGGATATCCCGGCATCATGGGAAGCGGGTCAGTCCTACGCCAAACCCCCGGCGTGGCGGTCGTCGCTGCCTCAATGCGGCCGGTCGCCGGCCAGGGTGATCCGGTGCATCACGCGGCGGAACCCGTGATAGTCGTTCACCGGGTTGTGCTGGGCACAGCGATTGTCCCAGAACGCGACCGAGCCCGGCTTCCAGGTGAAGCGGCAGGTGAACTCGGGGCGGACCTGGTGATCGAACAGGAAGCGCAGCAGCCCGGCACTCTCGGCGTCCGTCCAGCCGGCGAAGCGGCTGGTGTGCGCCACGTTGACGTAGAGCGCCCGCCGCCCGGTTTCGGGGTGCGTGCGCACCACCGGATGCTCGGCCGCGAGCGGCTGGCGCGCGGCCTGCGTGCCGTCCGACTTAACCCGGTCCTCGCGGGTGCGGGTCACGTCGGCCTTGGCGCTGTCACTGACCGCCGATAGCCCGTCGAGCACCCGCCGCAGGGCGGGCGAAAGCGCCTCGTAGGCGAGGTATTGGTTGGCGAATAGCGTGTCCCCGCCATAGGGCGGCAGCTCGCGGGCGGCGAGCAGGGTGCCCATCGGCGGCTCCTCGAGGTAGCTGGTGTCCGAATGCCAGATGCCGCCGAAGTTCGTCGTCTCGTGCTCGAGCTTGGCGACGCGGATGATCTCTGGGAAGCCGTCGATCCCCTTGACGAACGGGTACTCGACGGTTCGGCCGAAGCGCTTGGCGAACCGGAGGAAGCGGTCGTCGGGGAGCGGGTCCTGGTCGCGGAAGAAGATCACGCAGTGGTCGAGCAGGGCCTGGCGAATCGCCCCGATCGTGTCGTCGGGCAGCTCGTCGGCGATCCGCACGCCGAGCACTTCGGCCCCGATCGCGCCGGCGATCGGCTTGACTTCGATAGGCGTGTTGCGCATCCGTGCCTCCCGTAGCCGCCCACCGTAGCGCCGGAACGCGAGGCGGCCAACGACGGCGTTGCGCCGGCCGGCGGCTTGGCGGACAACCCGCCCATGCCGGAACTCTATCTCACCAACAGCCGGACGCGCCGCAAGGAGCGGTTCGAGCCGATCGACCCCACGCATGTGCGGATGTACGTCTGCGGGCCGACGGTGTACGACCTCGCCCATATCGGCAACGCGCGCCCGATGGTGGTGTTCGACGTGCTCGCCCGGCTGCTGCGCAGCTTGTATCCGCAGGTGACCTATGTGCGGAACATCACGGACGTGGACGACAAGATCAACGCCCGCGCCCGCGAGACGGGCGAGCCGATCGCCGCCGTCACCGCCCGCACCACCGCCGACTTCCACGCCGACATGGCCGCTCTTGGCGTGCTGCCCCCGGACGTGGAGCCGACCGCGACCGGGCACATCCCCGAGATGATCGCCATGATCGACCGGCTGATCGCGTCGGGCCACGCCTACGCCGCCGAGGGCCACGTGCTGTTCGCGGTGGCGAGCTTCGCCGAGTACGGCCGGCTGTCCGGCCGCAGCCCCGACGAGCTCCTGGCTGGGGCGCGGGTCGAGGTCGCCCCGTACAAGCGCGACCCGGGCGACTTCGTGCTGTGGAAGCCGTCGGAGCCGGACGCCCCGGGCTGGGACAGCCCTTGGGGGCGGGGCCGGCCCGGCTGGCACATCGAGTGCTCGGCGATGTCCTGGCGCTACCTCGGCGAAACCTTCGACATCCACGGCGGCGGGCGCGACCTGCTGTTTCCGCACCATGAGAACGAGGCGGCGCAGAGCCTGTGCGCCTTCCCCGGCAGCGCGTTCGCCCGCTACTGGCTGCACAACGGGATGTTGCGGGTGAACGGCGAGAAAATGTCGAAAAGCCTCGGCAATTTCTCCACCATTCGCGACGTGCTGTGGCGCACGCCCGCCGAGGCGGTGCGGCTGATACTTTTGCGTAGCCATTACCGGGAAGAGCTCGACTTCTCCGAAGCTGGCTTGACTGAGGCGCGGCGCGAGCTCGACCGCTTCTACCGCGCGCTGGAACGACATGATCTGGTTGCGGCCTCCGCGCTTCCTGAGCCGGTCATGCGTGCCTTGTGCGACGACTTGAACACACCCCTCGCGATCTCGGCGCTGCATGGATTTGCAGATGCGGCGATTGCGGGGGACTCGGACTCCGCAGCCGAACTTTTGCGAGGGGGCCTCACCCTCGGTGTTCTTAAAATGAGCCCTGACGGATGGTTCGGTCGTTCCGCAGAGGGAAACGCTGATCGCGTCATTTCTTTGGAAATGCGCACTGAGCGAAACCGTATTCAAGCACTGATTAATGAGCGAGACGCCGCGCGCCGCGCTCGTAACTTCGCCCGTGCCGACGAAATCCGCGCCGAACTCCACGTCGAGGGCATCGTGCTGGAAGATGGTCCCCAGGGTACGACGTGGCGTCGAGCATCCGGAGCAGGGATCCCGGGAGTTCGTGTCAGAACTCGGGCCGGGTAGTCTTGCCATGAACCAGACAGACAATCTGGCATGACCGGGCGGGACGGCGGGGCCGAGCTGGCGCCCATCAGCAACAGCCCGGTCGTGATCCTGGTCCGCCCGCAGCTCGCCGAGAACATCGGCGCG
>CAXUIE010000327.1:0-4047 GCA_964250825.1 uncultured Acidisphaera sp.
GCCTCGCCGGGCTTGGGCTGATCGCGGGGGCCGGCCTGCGAAGGGGCTGCTCGCCGCGAGCGGCGCTGCGAGCGGTCCGGCGCGACGCCCGGCGGCATCGCTCGCCCAACGCCGGCTGGCCCGAGTCGGCGATGGCGGGCGCGCTCGGTCTCCGGCTCGCCGGGCCGCGCGTTTACGGCCACACACGCATCGAGGACGCCTGGATGGGCGACGGGCGCGCGGACGCCGCCCCGGACGATATCCGCCGGGCCCTCACCCTTTATCGCACGGCGGGCGCGCTCCAGATCGCGGCTTTGGCGGCGCTGGGCCTCTTCATCGCGCGAGGCTGAGGAGGCGGTCCACGTCCATATGCGCCTCGAGATGCGCCGCGAGGCGGTCGAGCACTTCCTCGATCTCGGCCTCATGCCGCCGCCCGGACGGCTCTCCGCCGAGCCGGCGCAGCCAAGACGCGCGCTGTCGGTCGTCGTTGAACAGCCCATGCACGTAGGTTCCCGCAATGAGCCCATCGGGCGAGCAGGCGCCCTCGGGGCGGCCGCCGACGACCAGCAAGGGCGACCTCGTGTCCGGTCCATCCGTGCGGCCCATATGCATCTCGTAGCCTCGGAAGGGTGCGCCATCGGCCGTGCTGTAGCCCTCCACCGCTCGCAGGCGCTTGTCTCGGGTCAGCACCGTGCGGACCCGGAGCAGTCCGAGGCCGAGGGCGGCGCCTGGCGGGCCCTCGATGGCTTCCGGGTCGGCCACCTCCTCGCCGAGGATCTGGTAGCCGCCGCACAGGCCCAACACCCGGCCGCCTCGGCGACGATGCGCCCTGATATCGATGTCCCAGCCCTCGCCTCGGAGGAACGTGAGATCGGCGATGGTGGCCTTGGAGCCGGGCAGCACAACGAGGTCGCAGGAAGCGGGCAGCGGGGCGCCGGGCGGCACCAGGACGAGATCGACGTCGGGCTCGGCCGCCAGCGGGTCGAGATCGTCGAAATTGGCGATGGTGGGGAGCATGGGGACAGCGACACGGATGGCGGCCTCGGGCCGGCGCGCGAACGGGACGAGCTCGGCGGCGTCCTCCTCCGGCAAAGCGCGGGCATCGGGGAAGAACGGCACCAATCCAAGCGCGGGCCAGCCGGTGTACGCAACGATCGCCTCCATGCCGGAAGCGAACAGGCTCGCGTCGCCGCGTATTCGGTTTACCACGAAGCCCCGCACCAGCGCCGCATCATCCGGGTCGAGCACCACGCTCGTGCCCACCAAGCTGGCGATGACGCCGCCGCGGTCGATGTCGCCCACCACCACCACCGGAGTGCCCGTCGCGCGGGCGAACCCCATGTTGGCGATGTCGCCCGCGCGGAGGTTGACCTCCGACGCGCTGCCGGCGCCTTCCACCAGCACGATGTCCGCCTCCGCCCCGAGCCGGCCGAAGCTGTCGAGCACGGCGGGCAGAAGCGACGGCTTCATCGCCTGGTAGGCGCGCGCCCGCGCCGTCCCGACCACGCGCCCTTGCACCACGACCTGCGACCCGATCTCGCTTTGCGGCTTCAGCAGCACGGGGTTCATGTGGACGGACGGCGGCACACCGGCGGCACGGGCTTGCAGCGCCTGCGCCCGGCCGATCGCGCCGCCGTCCGCCGTCACGGCGGCGTTGTTGGACATGTTCTGCGGCTTGAACGGGCGGACCCGGAGGCCGCGGCGCAGACAAGCGCGCGCAAGGCCCGCCACCAGCAAGGATTTGCCGATCCCCGATCCCGTGCCTTGCAGCATGATGGCGCGCATCAGAACTCGATGCCTTCCTGCGCCTTCACGCCCGCCGCGAAATGATGTTTCACCAGGGTCATGTCGGTCACCAGGTCGGCGGCCTCGATCAGCGCGGGCCGCGCGTTGCGGCCGGTCACGACCACGTGGAGCGCCGGCGGCCGCGCGTTGAGCGCCGCGATCACCTCGGTTTCCGGCAGGTAATCGTAGCGAAGAGCTATGTTGAGCTCGTCCAGCACCAAAAGCGCCAGATCGGGTCGGTGCATGAGTTCGACCGCCTTGTCCCAGGCTCGGCGCGCGGCGGCGACGTCGCGGGCGCGGTCCTGGGTTTCCCAGGTGAAGCCCTCGCCCATCGTGTGCCACTCGAGGAGGTCGTCGAACCGCTCGAACGCGGCGCGTTCGCCGGTCGACCAGGCGCCCTTGATGAACTGCACCACGCCGCAGCGCCGCCCGCGCCCGAGCATCCGCAGCAGCAGCCCCCACGCCGCCGTGCTCTTGCCCTTGCCGGGGCCGGTATGGACCAGCAGCAAGCCTTTCTCGATCGTCTTGCCGGCCACCTCCGCGTCCTGCACCGCCTTGCGGCGGGCCATCTTGGCGGCGTGGCGGGCTTGTTCGTTGTCGTGGGTCATGCCCGGCAGTGTCATTGCGCGCCGAGGGCGAAGCAATCCATGCGTAGACGGGGTTAGTCCCCCTTCACGGTGAGAGGCAGGCCGGCGACCATGAGCACCACGAGGTCGGCGCGCGCGGCGACGCGCTGGTGTAGCCGTCCGGCTTCGTCGCGGAAGGCGCGGGCGAGCGCGTGCTCGGGCACGATGCCAAAGCCGACCTCATTGGACACCAGCACGGTCGGTGCGGCGCGCGCGTCCACCGCAGCGTGCAGCGCCTCTAGGGCCGCCGGCAGATCGTGGCCGCCGAGCATGAGGTTGGAAAGCCAGAGAGTGAGGCAGTCCACCAGGACGGGCGCGCTGCCCGCCTGCCGCAATGCGCCGGGCAGATCGAGCGGCGCTTCGATCGTGCGCCACCCCGTGAGGCGTCGGCCGCGATGCGCGGCGACGCGGGCGCGCATCTCGTCATCCAATGCTTCCGCCGTGGCGATGTAGACCCAGGGTGGCGGCAAGCACCGAAGCAGTGCCTCGGCATGGGCGCTCTTGCCCGACCGGGCGCCCCCGAGAACAAAGGTCAGCGGCGGCATTTGCCGAAGCGGCTCGAAGCGCACATACTCCGCTTACGATGGTGCTTCCGACCGGAAGATGAAAAGGGAATGCGGTGAGGGGCTCGCCCCGATGCCGCAGCTGCCCCCGCAACTGTAAGCGGTGAGGCGTTCTGTCGCACGCCACTGGGCCTCGGCCCGGGAAGGCAGACAAAACGCCGCTGGCCTCCGGGCCGCAGCCGCAAGCCAGGAGACCTGCCATCGTTGGCTGAACGCGACGCCGGGCGGGGTGCCTCGGCGGCGGCGATGCCTGGGTCTTCGCCCTGGCACCGTCCCTCGGAGGGGCACTCCGAGGGCGCACGCACCCGGTGACGACGCGCTTGACCGGAGCTTGTGCATGGACTTTCTCCCGACCGACCCGCCGCTGCTTCATGTTTGCACGACATGCCGCGCCGGCCGTCCGCTCGGGGAAGGCGAGACGCCGCCGGGGCAGCACATGTTCGAGGCTGTCGCGCGGCTTGTCGCTGCGATGCCGATTGTTCGGCTCCGCGGGGTGAAATGCTTGTCGAGCTGCGACCACGGCTGCGCCGCCGCGATCTCCTTCCCCGGCAAGTGGAGCTACCTGCTGGGCCAGCTCGACACGCCGCTCGCGGCCGACCTCCTGCTCTACGCCGAAGCCTACGCGCGTTCCGCCACCGGGACGGTGCTGCCCTCCAAACGCCCGGCCTCCCTGGCGCGGATGGTCCTCGGGCGGCTGCCCGACCTCACGGAGGCTGCACCGTGACCGCCAAGATCCCGGCCACGGTCGTCACGGGATTCCTCGGCGCGGGCAAGACCACGCTGCTGCGGCATGTGATCGAGAACGCTGACGGGCGGCGGATTGCGCTGCTCATCAACGAGTTTGGCTCGGTCGGCGTCGACGCCGAGCTGCTGCGCGGCTGTGGCGTGCCCGCCTGCGAGGAAGCCGACATCGTCGAGCTGGCGAATGGCTGCCTTTGCTGCACCGTCGCCGACGAGTTCCTTCCCGCGATGGAGAAGCTGATCGACCGCCCCGCTCCTCCGGAGCACATCGTCATCGAGACCTCCGGCCTGGCGCTGCCCAAGCCGCTGCTCAAGGCGTTCAACTGGCCGGACATCCGCTCGCGGGTGACGGT
>CAXUIE010000328.1:0-4019 GCA_964250825.1 uncultured Acidisphaera sp.
ATAGAGACTGGCAGCGCCTTGATAAATGGCTCTGGTGCGCCCGGTTTATGAAGGCCCGGAGCGATTGCGCGCGTTTAGTGGAAGACGGGCTGGTGCGGATCAATCGCCAGCCGACCGACAAGCCGCACGCGCGCCTTCGCCCTGGCGACGTGCTGACCGTCCCGCTGCGCGGCGAGGTGCTGGTCGTGCGGGTAGTGGCGCTGGCCGCCCGGCGTGGCCCCGCGCCCGAAGCGCGGGGGCTATACGAAGAGGTGCGCGACAAGCCGATTGCCCTGCCTTGCGCTGCAACAGAATCGTCGGCATATCGCCGGGCCTGAGCGTGTCGGCCGTTCGATCCGTCGGGCGCCACGTCCCCCTTGGGAGTCGCCGATGACCTACGTGGTCAACGAGAACTGCATTCGTTGCAAGTACATGGATTGCGTCGAGGTGTGTCCCGTCGATTGCTTCTATGTCGGCGAGAACATGTTGGTCATTCATCCGGACGAGTGCATCGATTGCGGGGTATGCGAGCCGGAATGTCCGGCCGAGGCGATCGTGCCGGACAGCGATGATCGGGCAGGCGCCTGGCTCGAGCAGAACCGCACCTACTCGACCCAGTGGCCAAACATCACCCGCAAGGGCGAGCCGCCGGCGGACGCGGACGACTGGAAGGGCAAGCCCGACAAGGGCGGGTTGTTCTCGCCGGAGCCCGGAACGCCCTGAGCTCGCGCCTTCGACCCGTCGACCAGCAGCGTTTTCAAGCCGGCGCTTGCAGGCCCATGACGTCGGCCCCATGTCGTGCTACGGTTATTGAGACGGATGAGCGTGGCTAGCGGCCCGACCGACGGAGCGCTTTCCGGAACCCGATTTCGCGGGCTGAAGGTAACGTTGAGGGTACCCGCACCTTCGCGCCGCCTTGCCCAGATCGTAGTAAAGGATACGAGGTGTCGAGCATGAAGGCATCCCCTGCATCAACGGCCGCAAGCCGGGGTGCTGAGGCGCCGGCCATATCGACCGGGAAGAGCAGCGGCAAGCCGATCGGCGCCAAGCCGGCGATCCGTGTCGCCGTGGCGTCGATGAGCAAGCTCCCGGAGGCGAAGCGGCCGGACAATCCGCCCGCGACAGGCGAGACGGCTGGCGCGATCTCGGCGGAGCCTACGCCTGTCGCGGCGCCCTCGGCCATCGTGACCCCTTCGGCGCAACCGGCTCGCCGGGGCCTCGCCGAGTCGGCGCAGGTCGAGGCGCCCGAGCGGCCAGCGCCGGCTATGCCAGTCGCCGAGCCGTCGGCTCCTGCCCGCTATCCAGGACCCGCGCCGCGTCCGATGGCGAAGGCCGAGACGTTCGTCGAGGGCGACCACGTAGTCTACCCGACGCACGGGGTCGGCAAGGTGGAGCGGATTGCGGTCGAAGACATCGCGGGCCATCGGCTGGAGCTGATCCACATCACGTTTGAAGAGAACCGGATGACGTTGCGCGTCCCGGTCGCCAAGGCGCGCAGCGCCGGGTTGCGCAAGCTTGCCACCCGCGAGATGTTCGACGAGGCGTTGAGCGTGCTCAAGGGCCGGGCCCGGATCAAGCGGACCATGTGGTCCCGCCGCGCCCAGGAATACGAGGCGAAAATCAATTCCGGCGACCCGCTGGCGATCGCGGAGGTGGTTCGCGACCTCCACCGCAACGCCGGCCAACCAGACCAAAGCTTCTCGGAGCGGCAGATCTACGAGCAGGCGATGGACCGGCTGGCGGCCGAACTCGCGGCGCTCGACAAGACCGACAAGACCGCGGCGGCCACCAAGCTCGCCGAGTTCCTCAAGACCGTGTAGCGCCGCTTTTCGCGGGCGGCCCCCGGCTAGTTGGTGATGAAGCCGCCTCCGAGCACGCGCGTCCCGTCGTAGAACACGCAGGCCTGTCCGGGGGCGGCCAGCGCCGGCCCGTCGAGGCGGAGCACGAGCGGACCGCCTCCGCCGTGCAAAACGCTCGCGGGCTGGGGTGCTTCGCGGGCGCGGAGCTTCACGGCGCAACGCCAATCGCCTTCGCGGGGCGGCATCAGCCAGTTCACGTCGCGCACCGCCACCTGCAACGATCCGGACGACCGCGGTCCGACGATGACCCGGCGTCGAGCCGCGTCCAGCCCCACCACGACCTGTCGTTCCCCGCCGCCCGCCACCGCATTCCCGAGCCGCTTCGCCTGGCCGACCGTGTAGTGAGCGATTCCCTCATGCCGGCCAAGGATGCGGCCGTCCGACCCAACGATGTCGCCGGGCTCGGCCGCATCCGGCCGCAATCGGGCCACCAATCGAGCGTAGCTGCCCTGCGGCACGAAGCAGATGTCCTGGCTATCGGCCTTGTCCGCCACCGGCACGCCAAGCCGCGCGGCTTCGGCGCGCACGGCGTCCTTGCCCGGCACGTCGCCGAGCGGGAACATCGAAAAGGCGAGTTGCGCCGCAGTGGTCGCGAACAGGAACCAGCTTTGGTCCCGCGCCGGATCAGCCGCAGTGTGCAACTCGGGGCCGTCCGCCCCGTCGATCCGGCGGACGTAGTGCCCGGTCGCGAGCCGCTCGGCGCCCAGGCCGCGCGCGAGCGCGACAAGCTCGGGGAATTTTACCGACTGGTTGCATTGAACGCACGGCACCGGCGTCTCGCCCGCCGCGTAGCTGTCCGCGAACGCCCCGATCACGGCGCCACCGAACCGTGCCTCGGCGTCGATCACGTAATGCGGGATGCCGAGATGGTCGGCGACCCGTCGGGCATCGTGAATGTCCTGACCGGCGCAGCAGGCGCCGCGTCGGCCGGTCGCGGCGCCGTGGTCGTAAAGCTGCAAGGTGACGCCGATCACCTCGTGCCCGGCCTCATGGAGCAGGGCAGCGACCGTGCTGCTGTCCACGCCGCCGGACATGGCGACGACGATGCGCACCTTACCCGTTCAGCATGTTGCGGCTGCCCGCCGGGAGCCTCACCACCAAGCCGTCGAGCGCCTCGGTGATGACGATCTGGCAGCCGAGGCGCGACGTCTTCTCCAGGCCGAACGCGAGGTCGAGCATGTCCTCCTCATCTTCCGTCGGCTCGGCCAGGTGGCCGAACCACTTGGGATCGACGATGACGTGGCACGTCGAGCAGGCGAGCGAGCCTTCGCACGCGCCCTCGATGTCAACACCGTGCTGGTGCGCGATCTCGAGCACGGACAAGCCGAGTGGCGCGTCGACCTCGCGGCGCGTCCCGTCGCGCTCGATGAACGTCATCTTGGGCATCAGGCTTCCGTTCAGGCCTCGGCGGGGACCGACGACAGCGAATGGGCCGCCGCGAACGCCGCCGCCGCCTCGTCGATCTCGGCGGCGGAGGTAAAGCGTCCGATCCCCACGCGCAAGGTGCGCGCGGCCTCCGCGTCCGAAAGGCCGAGGGCGCGCAGCACGTAGGAGGGTTCGATCGCCGCCGACGAGCACGCCGAGCCGGTCGAGACGCAAACGCGGGGCATGCGGGCCATCAGATCAGCGGCGCTCGCCCCAGGGAACGTCAGGTTTAGATTCCCCGGAACGCGCGCCCGCATCGAGCCGTTCACCCGGATGCCGGGGATCGCCGCGTCCAATCGCGCGAGCAAGCGGTCGCGCAAGGCAGCGAGGCGCTCCCTTTCGGCCACCGTCTCGCCCTGGGCGATGCGGCAGGCCGCGCCGAGCCCCGCAATCAAAGGCGCGGGCAGGGTTCCCGACCGTAGCCCGCGCGCCTGCCCGCCGCCCGAGAGCAGCGGCGCCAAACGCACGCGGGGCCGGCGGCGGACGAACAGCGCGCCCACCCCCTTCGGCCCGTAGAGCTTGTGGCCGCTGACCGAAAGGAGATCCACGCCCCAGCGATCCGCGTCCACCGCGATCTTGCCGACGGCCTGCGCGGCATCGCTGTGGAACAGCGCGCCGGCTTCGCGCGCGATCGCCGCCAGCGCCGGAATGTCCTGGATCGCGCCGATCTCGTTGTTCACCGCCATGATGCTGACCAGCACCGTGGGGGTCGCAAGTGCGGCGCGCAGCCGGTCGGGGGGGGGGCGCCCCACCCGC
>CAXUIE010000329.1:0-4012 GCA_964250825.1 uncultured Acidisphaera sp.
CGGCCGGGTTCGCGCCATCCCACCAAACGCGAGCTGACCGCGCGGTCGCCCGGGAGGTGAGCCAGGCCAGGGCCAGCGCCGGGCGCGTATCCCGGAGGTGCCGCAGGATCCGCCAGTCGAACGACTGCACCACGGCCCGCTCCGCCGCCCCCGCCTCGTCCAACACGGCTGCCACCGCTTCAGCCATTTCCCGCGGCGTAGCCGTCCACCGGGGATGCGGTGGAATTGTCTTGATCTCGATATTGATCCGCATGGCCGGGAGGATGCGAAGAACGGCGGCGAGGCTCGGCATGCGCGCGCCGTCGCAAGGCACCTGATCGGGAAACGCCGCCGCGTAGGCCGTTCCCGGGCGGATGCGCCCCACATCGAAGGCCTGCAGGACGGCGAAAGACTGACTGCGAATGAACGGGCCTCTCGCGCTCAGCCAGGCGCCGGTAGCATCTCGCGTTATGTCAGGATTGAGCGCCACGTCATGGGTGACCATGACCACGCCATCGCTCGTCAAGCCCACGTCCAATTCAACGGCGTCCACCCCGATCGAGGCCGCGCGCGCGAAGCCTTCAATCGTGTTTTCCGGGCAAAGCGCGCGGCAACCACGATGGCCGACAAGCTCCAAGCCTCTCGCGTGCTGACCGTCGCCCGTCAGTTGCAGGCGCAGCCCGGCGTTGGATCCTTGGACCTGCGGACCACGTGGTGGTCGATCCATTCGGCGACCAGTCGCCGCGCCTCGTTCAGCGAGGCCTCGGGGTGATGGATCCGGTAAAGCGTCGTGCACGCCTGGAACGCCGTCATGTCGTCCCGGCCGAGATGGCGCAGGTCGCGATAGGCCGTCACAACCGCCCGCTCGCAGCGCCGCGCGATCCCGCTCGTTTCGCCGCCCATTCCCCGATCGATCTCCTAGTTGCGAATCACTCGCACCAATGCGCAACATTAGGCGCAAGCACGGGATGCGACAAGCGTAAAGGCGCGCTCAGGCGAGAAGCAGCGGGGCGACCGTCACCGCATGGTTCAGCGGCCCGTGCCCCTTTCCAAGACCAGGCGCGGAAAGGATCGCCCGGCGCACATAGCGGCGGCTGCGGACCACCGCCGCCGAGAGTCCCAGGCCTTGCGCCAGCCCGGCCGCGATGGCGCTCGCCAGAGTGCAGCCTGTGCCGTGCGTATGCCGCGTGTCGATGCGTTCGTCGGAGAACTCCTCCAGCTCGTCCTCCGTCGCCAGCAGATCGACCACCGTGTCGCCCTCGAGATGGCCGCCTTTGAGCAGAACGGCCGGCGCGCCGAGCGTCAGCAGCGCCCGGGCGGCCTGTCGCATGGCGGCGACATCGCGGATGGGAACGCCCGCCAGCACCTCGGCTTCGGGCAAGTTCGGGGTGAGAAGGGTGGCGCGCGGCAGCAATCGCCGCTTGAACGTGTCGAGGGCATCGGGGGCGAGCAGGCGCTGGCCGCCCTTGGCGACCATCACCGGATCGACCACGACCGGGATGGCCGATGCGTGTTCGGCCAACGCGTCGGCGACCGCTTCGATGGTGAGAGCGTCGGCCAACATGCCGGTCTTGATGACATCCGCGCCGATGTCGGCGAGCACGCACCCTATTTGCTGGCGCACGAACGCGGCCGGCACGGGATGCACGGCGTGCACGCCCACGGTGTTCTGCGCGGTGAGCGCCGTGACCGCGCTGGCCGCGAAGCAACCCAGGGCGGTGATGGTCTTGATGTCGGCCTGGATGCCCGCGCCGCCGCCCGAATCGGACCCTGCGATGACCAGCACGCGGCCGCGCATCCGGCCGGCCCCCAAGCCAGGGACGCCGGGCATCAGGTCGCGGCTTGGCGCTGCGGGCCGAACGCGGCGATCGTCGCGCAAAGCTCGTCGACCAGCCGCCGCACCAGGCTCTCGTCCTCGGCCTCCGCCATGACGCGCACGACGGGCTCCGTCCCGCTTTCACGGATGAGCAGCCGGCCGGAGCCGCCAAGCATCCGCTCGGCCGCGGCGATCGCCTCCTGGACATCGGCGTGGCGCAACGGCGAGGCGCCGGCAAAGCGGACGCTCCGCAACAGCTGCGGCAAGGGCGTGAACACGCGGCAGACCTCGCTCACCGGGCGCGCTTCCTCCACGATCATGCCGAGCACCTGCAGGGCGGCGACCAAGCCATCCCCGGTGGTGGCGAAGTCGGACAGGATCATGTGTCCGGACTGCTCGCCGCCGACGTTGATCCCTTCCACGCGCATCCGTTCCGCCACGTGCCGGTCGCCGACGCTCGTGCGATGCAACTTGATACCCGCCGCCGCCAGCGCCTGCTCCAGCCCGAGATTGGACATCACGGTCGCCACCACGCCGTTGCCGCGCAGCTTTCCGGTGCGGCTCCAGGAACGCGCGATCAGCCCCAGGATCTGGTCGCCGTCAATCAACTTGCCCCGCTCGTCCGATAGCAGCAGCCGGTCGGCATCGCCGTCGAGCGCAATGCCGAGATCGGCACCCTGCTCGACCACTTGGCCGCACAGAAACTCGGGCACCGTCGAGCCACATCCCTTGTTGATGTTGAAGCCATCCGGCGACACGCCGAGCTTGATGATCGTCGCGCCCAGCTCCCAAAGCACGTCGGGCGCCACCCGATACGCCGCACCGTTGGCGCAGTCGATCGCGATGCGCAGCCCATCAAGCCGCAAGCCGCGCGGAAAGGTGGCCTTGGCCGCTTCCACATAACGCCCATGCGCGTCATCGAGCCGGGCGGCGCGACCCAGCGCCGAGGCGGGTGCGAGACCCGCCGACAGGTCTCCCCCCATGAGCGCCTCGATCTCGAGCTCTTCGGCGTCGGACAGCTTGAACCCGTCCGGCCCGAACAGCTTGATGCCGTTGTCCTCGAACGGATTGTGAGAAGCCGAGATCATCACGCCGAGATCGGCGCGCAGGCTGCGGGTCAGCATCGCGACCGCGGGGGTCGGCATCGGCCCGACCAGGGTCACGTCCATGCCCGCGCCGATGAACCCGGCGGTCAGCGCGGGTTCCAGCATGTAGCCGGAAAGGCGCGTGTCCTTGCCGATCACGACGCGATGCCGATGGTTGCCCCGCTTGAAGCGGAGACCCGCCGCCTGCCCAAGCCGCAGCGCCATCTCGGCGGTCATCGGGTCCATGTTGGCTTGGCCGCGGATGCCATCGGTTCCGAACAAGCGCTTCTTGCCAGCCATCGCCCCCCCGTTTCCTTGAGTTCAACGCCGCATCATCATATCGCAACCGGATTAGACCGACGAGGGCTCGACGTTCATGCCAGCATTGCCTCGCGAACCCGGAGTGCCTGCACGGTTGCACGGACATCGTGCACGCGCAGTATGGACGCTCCCCGATTAACGGCCTGTAACCCGAGCGCCAGCGAGCCCGCGTCGCGCTCGCGTGGACAAACAATGTCAGCCACCCGGCCGATGAATGATTTGCGCGACACGCCGACGACGACCCGGCAGCCGAGATTGCACAACAAAGGCAATCGAGCCAGGAGTTCGAGGTTGTGCCGGGCGTTCTTGGCGAACCCGATGCCGGGATCGATCGCGATATTGGCGGCCTCTATTCCCGCCTCGCGGGCGGCCCGCACGCGCGCCGACAGCTCCGCCGCGACCTCAACCGCCACGTCATCGTAGCCGGCGTAGCGGCGCATGGTCGCCGGATCGCCCCGCATGTGCATCAGCACGACGGAGCAGCCGGCCTCCGCCACCAGCCGCGCGGAGTCGGGCTCGTGCGTCAGCGCCGAGATGTCGTTGACGGCGACAGCACCGGCTTCGAGCGCCAACGCCATCGTTTGCGCGTGTCGTGTGTCGACGGATAAACGGACGCCGCGCCGGGCGAGTTCGCGAATCACCGGCAACACGCGGGCCTGCTCGGCGACGGGGGAGACCGGGGCGGCGCCCGGCCGGGTGCTTTCGCCGCCGATATCGACGATCTCGGCTCCGTCCGCCGCCAGCGCGATCCCAGCGGCCACGGCGTCCTCGACATCAAGGTGCGCGCCACCATCGCTGAAACTATCGGGGG
>CAXUIE010000330.1:0-4011 GCA_964250825.1 uncultured Acidisphaera sp.
GCGATGTCGAGACGATCGAGGTGCCCTATGATCCCGACACGGTCGCCGCCGCCTGGGGCGCGATCGCCGGTGCGGGTCTCGCCTGGCATTTGGCGAAGTTCGCGGACTGGCGGGATCGCGTCGCGCCCAGCGCGCGCGCCATGGCCGACGCAGGCGGCCGGCACACCGCCTCCGACCTGCTGGACGCCCTGGCCGTGGCAGCGCAGGTCCGGGCGGCGGCGGCGGCATTGTTCTCCCGATACGACCTGCTGCTGTGTCCCGCCACCGCGGCGCTGGCGTGGGCGGCGGGCGAGGTGTTTCCAACCGAGATCCACGGCCAGCCGGTTGGTCCGCGCGGCCACGCGGCGTTCACCGGGTGGATGAATGTCGCCGGCTTGCCGTCCGTCACGGTGCCGGTGGCCATGACCACGGACGCGGGCGGCATTGGGCTGCAACTGGTGGCGTCGCATGGCCGCGACCGTGACCTGCTCGCGATGCTTCGCAGCTCGCCGGTGCTGGCACGCTTCTCACCTGCCCCGCTCGCTCCCGTGGACCGTTTCTCGGCACAACCAACGGAAGCGTCCCCATGAACGTGCTGCTCACCGGTGCCGCCGGCCTGATCGGCATGGCGTTGCGGCCTACCCTGGCGGCACGCGGCCATCGGGTGACGCCCGTCGACATTACGCGCTTCGGCCGGGAGGATCCTGAGCTGCGTCTATTGTCGCTCGACGACGCCGGCGCGATCGACGCCGTGGTTCTCGGGGCCGGCATCGAGGCGATCGTGCATTGCGGGGCCATCTCAGGCCCCATGATGGCCCGGGGCGAGCCGCTCAAGCTCGTAGCCACCAATATCGACACCACAGCGATGCTGCTCGACGTGGCGCGACGGCATGGCCTCAAGCGTTTCGTATTCTGCTCATCGATCAGCGTCTACGGCGATGTCGGCGCCGCCCCGATCATCGAGGCCACGCCGTTGCGGCCGACCTCCGTCTATGGGGCGACCAAAGTCGCCTGCGAGCAGCTCATCGAGGGCTTCGCGGCCGAATACGGGCTGGACGGAGTTAGTCTGCGTATCGCCCGTGTGTACGGTCCCTATCGCCGCGCGAACTGCCATATCGATGAGCTGATCCGCAACGCCGCCCGCGGCGTCGAAACCGAGATCCCGTGCGATCCGACCTTCGTCTACCATTACGTCTACGTCCAGGACGTCGCCGATGCCGTGCTGGCCGTTCTGGAAGCGCCCGCGCTGCTCAGACGCGAATACAACGTCGGTTCCGGCCAGGCGCTAACCATGCCCGACATCCTCAGGATTGCAGCCGCCGTCCTCCCCGGGATGCGCGCGCGATTGACGGCTGGCGCGGACGACGTCCCCGACCGGCAGGTCCGATTTGACATTTCGGCCATCACCGAGGAACTGCCCTGGAAGCCGCGCCACGACCTTCGCAGCGGCATCGGTCGCTACCATGGCTGGATGCAACACGGTTGATCGAAACTGGGTGCGATGCCGAAAAGCCCGGCATCCGGCCCTTGCAGCTCCGAGTGCGGCGGCCACAGCCCAAGCGCAGTCGGCGCGTAGCGGGCTTTTCAGTGACTGTCCTTCGAGGCGGTCACCGGCGGGAACGCTGACGGTCGGTCTCGGCTGGCCGTCGGCAACACACGGCGCCGTCCTTCCCGCCATCGCCGAGGAGGAAGCCGAGCGGTTGAGGTAGACCCGCCTCCGTGCAAACCTGCCATATGAGGGAACAAGGCCATACGGTGCGCGGATCGTTGGGGGTCAAAATCTGCGGCATCAACTCGGCTGGCGCGTTCGACTCCGCTGCGGAGGCCGGGGCCGACTGGATCGGCTTCGTATTTTTCCCGCGCTCACCGCGAGCCGTTTCCCCGGGCGAGGCGGCCGCGTTGTCGGCGCGGCGCGAGGGTGGTCCTGCGCGGGTCGGGCTGTTCGTGGAGCCGACCGACGCCGCGGTTGCGAGCGTCCTGTCCGCCCTCAAGCTGGACGCGTTACAGGTGTACGCGAGCCCGGAACGCGCCGCCGCCATGCGGGCCCGCTTCGCCGTGCCGGTCTGGCTCGCGTGCGGGATCGCCACCCGGGCCGATTTGCCGAAAGCCGCGCCTGGAGTCGATCGCCTAGTCCTCGAGGCCAAGCCGCCAGAGGCCGCGAGCCGTCCGGGCGGGAATGCCGCCCGGTTCGATTGGTCGCTGCTCGCGGGTTGGGACGCTCCGGTGCGGTGGTTGTTGGCGGGAGGACTCGACAGTCGAAACGTGGCCGAGGCGATCCGCACCGCGCGCGCCCCGGCGGTCGATGTGTCGTCCGGCGTCGAGACCGCGCCGGGCGTCAAAGATTCCGCGCTGATCCACGCCTTCGTCACCGCCGCCCGCGCGGCGTGAGCGCCTGCAACTAGCTACGTTCGCAATGTTTGAAGCTGGGACGAGCTTGGCAATCTGACCGAGGGAAGCCGCGCGCGCCGGGCCATTGTCGCGAGATCAGGTCTGTTTGCCGCCCAGGAATGGACAGATCCGTATCCGAGCATCTTGCCACTCCAGCCTCCTCCCGAAGCGAGTCGGGTCGTATTCTCGCCTAGTGTGACAGTTGCAGCGGTCCGGCGCATGATCCCGCGATCGCTAGCGGATTCGCACAGGAGAGAAACGCATGGGAACGCTGCTCGAAGGCAAGGTTGCGGTGGTGACCGGATCGGGCCGGGGGATCGGCCGGTCGATCGCTCTGGCGATGGCGGACCAGGGTGCGAAAATCGTGGTCAACGATGTGGGCGCCGCGGTAAGCGGCGAGGGCCACGACGAGAGTCCCGCGCAGGAGGTGGTGCGCAGCATCACCCAGCAGCACGGGCAGGGGCGCGCCGTGGTGAACACCGACAGCGTTGCGGATTGGGACGCCGCCCAGAACATCGTCAAGACCGCGATCGACAGCTTCGGCCGCATCGACATCGTCGTGAACAACGCGGGCATTCTGCGGGACACGATCTTTCACCGCATGACGCCCGAGGAGTTCGACGCCGTCATCAAGGTGCATCTCTACGGCGCATTCTACGTGAGCCGCGCCGCGATCCCGCACTTGCGCGCCCAAGAGAGCGGGGCGTTCATCCACATGACCTCGACCTCCGGGCTAATCGGCAGCGTCGGACAGGTGAACTACGCGGCGGCCAAGCTTGGCATCGCAGGCCTGTCGCGGGCGATCGCCGGCGACTCCGCGCGCTACAAGGTGCGCTCGAACTGCATCGGACCGCACGCCTTCAGCCGAATGATCGAAAGCATCCCGGGGCTGTCGGAGGAAACCCTCAAGAAGCGCGCCGAGCGTACTAGCCCCGACCATGTTGCGCGGCTCGCCGTATTCCTCGCGACCGACGCCGCCGCAGAAATCACCGGCAACATCTTCGGCGCGCGCGGCAACGAGCTTTATCTTTACAGCCAGCCTCGCCCGATCCGCATCATCATGAAGGAGGACGGCTGGACGCCCGAGAAGATGGTGGAGATCGCCCTTCCCGCTTGGCGCAGCGGCCTCACCAAGCTCGAACGCACCGGCGACGTCTACAACTGGGAAGCGGTCTGAGGCGGTCTGGAGGTTCGGATCCGGGCGTCCGTGGAAACAGACACAACCCGGATCCGGGCTCCGTCCTGGGCCGTCTGGTCGAGACGGCTTTGCCGAAGTAGCCTGGGTGATGCTGCTGGGAGCTGCCGTCACGATCGCGTTTGCCTCGTTCCTGCTCGCCCGAGTCTCGGGCCTTCGCCCTATCAGGCGTGCTGGTGCTGGTGATCCCTTGAATAAACCGTTTCGCGGCTGCTTTTAGGTATCAACCAGTCCGTTCGATAAGGCTATCGCCCGGATGGCCGCGCACGGTTCCTAAAGCGAAGCCGCCACAAAAATCACGAACCCGACCACGCCGGTGAGCACACTCACCCGGTCCTTGAGCGCGAACACCACCGGGTCGTCGTGCATCTGGCCCCGGCTCGACAGCATCAGCACGCGGCTGATCCAGAACAGCAGCACAGGGCACAGCAGCCACAACGCCTTGGGCG
>CAXUIE010000331.1:0-4010 GCA_964250825.1 uncultured Acidisphaera sp.
CAGGGTGAAGCGTCGCAACTCCACCTTAGCCAGCCGATCCGATGGCCACCTCACTTCCCTGGAATTTCCACCATTAGCGCGGACGCTAACTCACGAACCTCGTCGACGAACTCTCCCGCACGAGCCCGGAGTTCCATCGGCTCTGGCGCGACAATAATGTCGTGGGGCACGGCGAGGGGCTGAAGCGCATCCGTCATGCCGAGCTCGCCCTGCTCGAGCTCGAATTCTCCGCCTTCGCCGTCGACGGCAGGCCGGAACTCGGCATGGTCGTCTATAATCCTCCAACAGACGAGGTCGCGGAGCTGATCCGCCGTCACCTTGAGCAGCATCGGCGTGCGTGAGGCGATGAAGCAGCTTTGCGCGAGCACGCGCGAGTCGGTGAGGCACCGACCAAGCCAAGGGCGCGATTAGGGCTGCTGTTCAAGATAAGGCGTAAGCACCCCTTCGATCCATGTCATGAATGCGCGGACGCGGCGCGACAGGTTCTGCCGGTAGGCCACTACGAAGGAGACGTCTAGCGGCTCGGGGCGGAAATCCGGTAGGACCTCGATCAGCGCTCCGCTCTCAAGGTGCCGGCGTACTCCGGAAAGCGCTGCCTGAATCAATCCGAGGCCTGCAAGGCCGGCGGCCTCGTAGGTCTGCACGCTGTTGACGTGTAGCGCGCCTGGCAGCGCAAGCCTCGCGTAAGCGCCGCCATCGGGATACTCCCAACCGTAGGGTTTTGCGCCGAGTGTCCGGCTGTAATGGATTGTCCGATGGTCCTGAAGTTCTAGATCTTCGAGGGACCGAGGGACGCCGTAGCGTGCGAGGTATGCGGGACTGGCGGCATTCACCATGCGCAGCTGGCCCAAAGGACGGGCGATCAGCGTCTCATCTCCGATTGCCCCAATCCGCAGAACGCAGTCAAACCCCTCCTGGACCAGATCGACCTGGCGATCTGTGCTCGACACCTCCAGCTCCAATTCTGGATAGGTCGCCATGAAGTCCGGCAAGCCGGTACGAAGGACGTGCGCGCCAGCTCGGTCGGTAGATCGACCCGCAGACGTCCACGAAGCGCGACCCGGTCGCCCGCAAACATCGAATGCAGGTCGTCGACATCAGCCAGCAGATCGCGGGCGCGCGCATGAAACACTCGTCCGTCTTCCGTTAATTGCACGCTGCGCGTGGTGCGGTGGAGCAGCCTTACGCCGACGTTCTCTTCCAGCTTACGAACCGCTGTTGAGGCCCGCCCTTTGGATGCCGAGACTGTCGGCCGCGTGGGTGAAACTCCCCATTTCGGCGACCCTTACGAAATGAGGATGGGCTCGAGATCCTGCATTCCGCATCCCTATTGATCCGCGGACGTGAACAGTCCGTTCGCTTGCCCGCCGTTTATCACGCTTTCGAGAAACAGTATGGGTTGGGCTATGACAAGCCCCTCATCAGGACGGCAGACCCCTGCCACCACGAAGCTGCGTCACGCCGTTTGGATAGGACGTTCAGCAAGCGCTTTGGTCGTAACAGCGCTGCTCGTGGATGGCGCGATTCAGCTTTTCGCGCCGGCCAAGATCGCGAGCATGATGCAGGAAACCGGCTTTGCGATGGAACTGACCCCTACGCTTGGCGGGATCATGGTCGCCTGCGCGCTCCTTTATGCCATCCCGGCGACCACCGTCCTCGGTGCGATCCTCGTGTCAGGTTTCTTGGGGGGCGCCATTTGCGCCCATGTCCGCCTCGGCGAATTAGGTTCACCACCCGAATTTATCTCCCTGCTTTAGGCGCGATGACCTGCACCGCAGCCCGAACCTCGCCGAGCGCCGGGAGCGTGGGGAGCGGGGCGGCCTCTACCTGCGGGATCCCTGCATCCGGGCCATTCTGCGTCCTCAGCCGCCAACGGGACATTGTTCTAGGTAGACGCAACAATGCGTTCTCCACTGAGCGGTTTATCGCCCCTGCCGAACATAGTATCTCCCTGGTCAGCATTGCCTCTGGTCTCATTTTCAACGCGATCAGGCCCGATGCGCCAAGGAGCCCTTATGTCCAATCCCACGATCACTACCGCCGTCGTCTACCACTCCGGCTATGGGCACACGAAACGTGTGGCAGAAGCGGTCGCGCAAGGCGCTGCCGCCTTGCTGATCGCGATCGACGCCGAAGGCGACATCCCCGAGGACGGTTGGGAAACGCTCAACGGTGCGGACGCCATTATCTTTGGCTCACCAACCTACATGGGCGGCCCAAGCTGGCAGTTCAAAAATTTGCCGACGCCTCCTCAAAACCCTGGTCTCAAGATAAATGGAAGAACAAGATCTTCGGCGGTTTCACCAACAGCGCCAGCATCAACGGCGACAAGCTCAACACACTACAATATTTCGTTCTGCTGGCGGGTCAGCACGGCGGCGTTTGGGTCAGTCTTGCTGTCAAGCCCGCGAACGTTAAGGCCTCTAAGCGCGACGATCCGAACAGGATGGGCTCCTACATCGCGCCTATGGCGCAGTCGGACGCAGATGCGGCGCCAAGCGAAATGTCCGAAGGCGACTTGAGACCGCCCGACTATATGGCGTCCGCGTTGCGGAATAGCCAGCCGATTTGCAGCGGCACCGAGCGACTAAGCGGCTCGCCAAGCATCCATCCCTTCATCGAAGGCGCGAGACGAACTCGGCGACCGCTGAGTCCGCGATGAACCGCTCGGCCGACGGCCTTGAGAAGATACATGCCTTCCAGGAACGAGAGAACCAGCGGGGCTAATAGCGGCGGCTCACGGCCGTTCTCCGGCAGCAGGCGGATTATCACTCAGGCAAGGAATGCGTCCGCGATCTGGCCAGCGACATTTAGGTGTGGCTGAAGACCACGGGCGGCGCCCGACGCCGCTACACGCCGGCTCCCTTGGCCACAACGTTCGCCCGAAGGAATCTAACCTAAGCCGAACCGTTGCGTCGTGCTCCGTGATCGTCAGTCCTGCGCGGTCGGTCGGATGACGATGCTGCCGATCTCCACGTCTGGCGGCTGCTCGACCGCGTAGGCGACGGCCCGCGCGACCGCCTCGGGGGAGATGGAGAAGTCTGCTTTGCGCTGTTCGATGCGGATGCGCACGGCCGGATCCGTGATCGAGTCCGCGAAGTCGGTCGCGACGTAGCCTGGGGAGACCTCCGCCACACAGGTGCGGTCCCGCTTCCTGGCGCAGCGCCTCCGTGGCCGTCCGCACGGCGTTCTTGGTCGCGGCGTACACGCCCATAGTCGGCAGGATCTTGATCCCTTGAAGTGCTGTTCGCCGCGTTCGGGTCGGTCGTGCCGCTGCTTGAGGCCAATCGGCCGTACTCGAAGCCACGCTACGAAGTGATCTTAAGCACGCCCGCTCTCGCCGAGCGCGAGTTGGCAAAGATCGCGGCGCTTACTGACGCTTTAGCCGACGCGTTAAGAGCCCGCGGTGTCCGGGAGCTTCCGGCAATTCTCGCCGCCCGGACCGGCATGGCTGCCTTCGCGCACGCTACGAACTCCTGGCTGGACGAGCCCGGGTCTGGACTGGGCCCACGGCTGGAGGCAGCTCTTGGTGAGCTAAAGGCGTTGCTAACCTAGCTAAGTGGCGCTCGGCGTACGCGGCTGATGGCGCAGCACGCACCGAACGCAAGTCGATCTAGCTCCGCAAAATCGACGTCCAAGCGGCAGTTCAGCGGCAATCTGAGTGCGCTCACTATCACCCAGACTTGGTCCACTCCAGACTACCCGTCGGGCGGATGAAGCGCGCGCATGACGCCTGCTGTCGCGCCGTGGGCCTGTCAGCCGCAACGCTGACAACCGTCGCAGGAAGCTGGCTACTCAATGTTCGACTATGAGCGCGTACGCGGTACACCCTCGGCCCCGAGCACGGTCGCCCGCGACTCGGCCGCTAGTTTACAGTCCCTCCCATTATCCCGTTTGAGGCGGGCTCAGGAGCTTGGGAGGAAGCGTAGCAGGAAGTCAATCCGGGACTTCAGGGGTGACCTGCGCCCCGACTTCCCTCCACTCAAAAGTGGAGTCCGCTGGTGCCGCCA
>CAXUIE010000332.1:0-3967 GCA_964250825.1 uncultured Acidisphaera sp.
CCCCGGTAGCGCGGCGCCGGGCCGCCACAACGCGGCGGCTATGGGCGCGGGGCGGGCGGCGTTGGCGCCCGCGATCCCGAGCGTCGCCGCCGTCACGGGCGCGGCGGTCGCGCCGAGCCCCCCCACCGCGGCGCTGATCTGCGTGTAGAACCCGCTCGACGTGATCTGATCGGGGTTCGGCACCGGCGGGTTGGCGCTGTCCTGGCCGGCGAAGACGTAGGTGTCTCCGTCCTTCGAGTCGAGCAATCCGGCGACCTGCTGGAGCGATTGCCTGGCGGAGGCCGCCACCGTGTCGATCGACTGCGGGTTGAGGCCGTTCAGGCTGTTGAGCTGCGCAAACAGGTTGGACGCGACCTGCTGGATCTGCGTCATCGCGGTTTGCGCCACCTGCATCTGCCCCGTCGCCGCATCGATGCCGTTCTGCCAGGTTTGCTGATGCGCGATGAACGGGCGCAGATCGAGCGAGGCGCGCGCCCCCGCGCCAAGCCCGGCGTAGGTGTCGGCGATCCGCCCCGTCGCGGCCTGTTGGTTGAGCGTGTCGAGCGTTTGGCGGATGCTGGCGCTGTCGCCGACCAACTGGCTCAATGTCCCGTAGCCGCCCGCGCCCGCCGCCGTCACCGACATGGAAAGCTCCGCATCATGTCACCGTCGTGAGAAGCTGGGTCCACATGGCCTGCGCCGCCGAGATCACCCGGGCGCTGGCGCCATAAGCGTTTTGCAGCTGCACCATGGTTGACATCTCCGAGTCGATGCTGACCCCGCTCTCGGATGAAAGTTTTGTTTGCAGGCTGGTCTGCACGGCCTGCTCGGAGGTGAGCTGGCTCGTGATGGCGGCGCTGTCCGCCGCCTGCGCCCCAACCAGCGACGTCGCCAGGCTGGCGAGGCTGCCGGCGCCGCTGTAGGGCGCCGCGAGCGCGCCGGTCGGACCGAGCCCCGCGGTGTTGAGCGCCGGTTGCGCGACCCCGCTCTGCGCTTGATCGCCGAACGCGTAGTCCAGCACGCGCGACGTGAGCCCGGTGAACCCGGCGGGGCCGCCTGCGGGGTTGGGCGTGAACGCGCTCGCACCCGTCACACTCCCGGCCACCGCCTGCGTGCCGTCGCGCACCAGCGCTGGGTTGGCACTCACCGCCGGGTTCACGCCGATCGCGGCCGCGAATCCGACATAGCCCGCCTGCGCCGGCGAGCCGCCGCCGGACGGCACCGCGCCCGACCCGTCGGTGAACAGCCGAAGCCCTTGCGCGTCGAAGCGCCCTGCCAGGCCTTGGGCGAACTCGTCGAGCTCGGCCTGGTCTGTCGGCAGGGTGGTGTCGCGCAGCGCCACATTCGCGCCGAGCGAGCCGCCCGTGACCTGCGCGGTAACGTCGGCGCCGCCGAGCATGATACCGGGAACGCCGCCGCCCGGATGATAAGCGCCCGCGCCGACGCTGGCCGGCTGGGCGGAGAACGGGTTTGGCGTCCCGAACGGCACGCTCAGCCCGGAGCCGAGGTCGAGCACGACGTTGCCGTTCTCTTGCGGCAGCACTTTCAGATCGACGAGTTGCGAGATGGTTCCGAGCGCGGTGTCGCGCTGATTCTCGAGGTCGGCCGTGCTCTGCCCCGCCGCCTTCAGATTGATGATCTGCTGGGTGAGCGCGTTGACCGTCCCGAGCGCGCCATTCAGCGTGCCGACGTCGCCCACGATCGCGTCCTGCGCCGCTTGCCGCTGCGTCGTGTAGGCATTGCTCAGCGCGTTGATCCCGCCCGCGAGCGAGCCAGCCGCCGCCACCACGGCTTGCTGTTGCGTCCCGTTCGCCGGGTCGCCCGCCAAGGTGGTGAACGCGTCCTGCAGGTTGCCGAGCAGGCTCGGCAGATCGCCGCCCTGGCCGGGCGTGCCCTGCGCCGCGTCGATCGCCTGCAACGCCGCTTGCCTGGTCCGCAAGCCCGAAACGGTGGCGTTCTGGCTCAGCAGGCCGGATTGCAGCACAGCGTCCACGCCGCGCTGCGCCGGGCCCGAGCGCACGCCCATGCCGAGGCCGCCCGCGGTCATGTCCTGCTGCGTGGAAACCTCGCGCACGTAGCCGGGCGTGGACGCGTTGGCGACGTTTTGCGACACCAACGCAAGCTGGCGGTTGATGTTCGCCAAACTCCCCGACGCGATCGATAGCGCCGCGTCGAGGCTCATCGGAGCGTATCCATGCTTAACGCTTCATGTCGATCGTCTGCTGCAGCATGTCGTCGGCGGTGGTCACCATCTTGGTGTTCGCCGAGTAGGCGCGCTGTGCGACGATGAGCTTGCTAAACTCGCTGGCGATGTCGACGTTCGAGCTTTCCACCGACCCCGTGACGAGAGTCCCCGCGCCGTTGGTCCCCGCGTCTTCCGCCAGCGGCGTGCCCGAGTCGACCGTGGAGGTGAACGACTGCCCGTCCTGCCGCTGCAGCGCGTCTGGGTTGTTGAACGTCACAACCGGAACACGCGCGATCACCCGCGATTGGCCGTTATCGTAGTTGGCGGTGATGTCGCCGGTAGCACTCGTGCTGATGCTGCTGAAGCTGCCGGGCGGCACGCCGTTCTGCGTCAGCCCGCGAAGGCTATACGCTGTTCCAGCGTACTGGGTCACGCCGTTCGCCTGGCCGTAGGTGCCCAGATTGAGCTGAATGGTCTGCGGGCCCGAGCCGAAATCCGCGGTGAAAGACATGGTGGCGGCGGCGGCGGCCGAATAGCCGGCGCTGGTCACGCTGCCGCTCGCGTTGCTTATGCTGCCGACGGTGCCGTCCGGCACGGTGTTGCCGCTCGCGGCGCCAAACTTCACCTCGGCCGTGCCGCGCGCGGAGGCGGCGGTGTCGTCGGGAACGTTGACCGACACCGTCCAGTCATTGGCGGCGTTTTGGGTCCAGTTCAGCGACACCGTGTGCGCCGTGCCGAGCCCGTCGTACACCTGGATCTGCGAGGAGGTCGGCGTGTTGGCCGCCGGGGTGGCGGGCAGGTTGGCCGACAAGGTAACCTGCGTGCTGGCCACCGGATTGAACTCGGTCTGATTGACCTGGATGGGCGCCAACGCGTTGCGATTCACGGCACCCGTGGTTTGGTTTACCGACCACCCGTTCAGGAAGTCTCCCGCGCTGTTCACGATGTAGCCATTCTTGTCCATCGTGAAGTCGCCGGCGCGGGTGTAGAACTGCTGAGGGTTGAAAGTCGGCTGATTGTTGGCGGTCTCCCCGCTTTGCTGGCTGACGGCGAAGAAGCCCTGGTTGGCGATGGCGAGCCCGAGCGGGTTGTCGGTCTGCGAGATTGTGCCCTGGACGTTGTTGACGTAGTCCGGCCGCGCGACGACGGCGCCCGAATCGTTCGTGGTCGCGGTGCTAGTCGTCAGGTAATCGGTGAAGCTCGTGTCGATGCGCTTGAAACCAACCGTCTGACTGTTGGCGACGTTGTCGCTGATGTTGCTGAACGCGTTCGACTGCGCGGATAGGCCGCTGATCGCGGTACTCATGGCGCCAAACAGGGACATCGGGCTCTCCTCGTGATCCTGGCCGCCTCAAGGCAGGAACCGTGCCATGCGTTGATGCCCCGTATCGACGGCATCTCTCGTCCGCGTCGGGGCTGCCATCCCGACCGCCCGGCAATACCAGCCCGGCATTTCCTGCCGGTTAACGCCGGCGAACCACGCGCTCGAAGCGCGCCCAGCCTGCGCCACCCGCTGGCCCGGAACTTGCGCAAGCGGAGCGGAAGCCAGAGGACCGAATGCCCGCAGTCTCGCCCGCCACTTCCCCGCAAGCCGCGCCAACCGCGCCAAACCCGCCCGCCGACGCGGGGCGAGGCGGGCACGCGGTCGCGGGCATGGCATTCCGCGCTCGGCTCGAGAGCGGGGTCGCGCGAGACGGAGGCCCGCCAGCCTCGCCATCATCCGTGGCGAACGCAGCGAGGCCTGGCGTCGCCGCCTCCCCTGCCCCGGCGCCACCGCTCGGCGCGCTGACCGCTGCTCCCTGC
>CAXUIE010000333.1:0-3947 GCA_964250825.1 uncultured Acidisphaera sp.
GGGCGGCGACCCCCGCGCGCCGGCGCCGCCCGCCGCCGAACAACGATGCAGCGGCCAACGGCAACAGGAGTGCGGCGGGCAGCACGAACGGGTGCAGCAGCAGCAATAAGAGCAACGTCAGCAGCGCGCCGCACCCGGCGCCGGTCAGGTCAAAGCCGTACACGATGCCGATCCGGTTGGCGTTCACGATGAAACTCAGGCCGATATAAAGGCCGGCCGCGAAGAAGAACGGCAGCAGGCTGGCGTAGTAGGCCGCGATGTTGCCAAACTGCGGCACCCAGGTTGCCGGGTTCTGCAATTGCAACGGGTTGAACGGGTTAACCGCGGTCAAATAGAAGCCCGCCGCGCCCGTCGCGACCAGCGCGGTGGGCAGCATCGGCAGCAGCCAGGGCGCGCGGCGGAGAAAGGCGTCGCGCCACAAGGCGAGCACGACCCCGCTCAACGCGAACCCGGCCATCACGATCGAGATGACCCAGTAGCCGTATTCCGACCATTTCGCGACGGCGAAATACCGGGTCAACGCGATCTCGAAGCCGACCGCGGACGCGGACACGAGAAACAACGGAAGCAAAGCCGTCAGGCCGGGATGGAGCGCGCCCGCCGCTCGCGCGGCGCGTTCGGTCAAGGCCAGATCCTACGGGCGATAAAATCCTGCACCAGCGCATTGAAGCGCGCGGCCTCGTCGATGAACAGCGCGTGCCCCGCCCCGGCAAAGACCGCCGTCTCGGCGGCGGCATCGTGGCGGGCGAGGTTTTCCGCCTGCCCCTCGAACGCGGGCCGGACAACGTAGAGCACGGGTTTGGCGGTGGAATACACCGCCTCACGCCAATAGCTTCGCGGCACAGGATAGGACAGCAGCGCCTCGGCTGCGTATTCCGGCGTGCGCAAGGTCGCGTCCGTGAGGTCGTCCAGGAAGGCCTCGCTCTGGGGCCGGTGGAACATGCCGCGGACGAAGCGGCGCATCGCGATCTCATGCGGCTCCCTCCGCTCGAAACGCGGGTGCCGAGACGGCGCCGGCGCGGGCTCCTCGCCGATCGAGTTGTCCACGAGGACGAGCCCCGCCAGATGCCGGTCGCCGTCTGCATGCAGGTAGGCCAGCGAATCGAGAACCCCGAGCGACCAGCCCACGAGCAGGACGGGCGCGGGGCCGAGCCTGCCGATTAGCTCCGCGATGTCCTCGCCGCGCCGGTTCGGCTCATAGCCCCAGGCGGGCGCGTCCGAGTCGCCTTGGCCGCGCGGGTCGAACGCGACCACGTGGTAGCGTGCCGAGAACGCCCGGATCTGCCCCGACCAGATCCAGCTTGGCATGGTCCAACCAGGAACCAGCACGATGGTTCGGGCGCGGGGCGGCCCCGCTTCAAGATAGTGAAGCCGCACGCCGTCGGAGCTCGTGAAGAACCGACTCTGCGCCGGAGCCGGCGATTGCGCCGCAGCCTGACCAAGACAGGCCGCCAGCAGCATGCAGGGCAACGTCGGTAAAAAGCCGCTTCGCACAACCCCTTTATGCCTGGGCAGGCGCGTGGGCTGTCAATTGATCTTCCGACGGCCAACCACCCGCGGTTTTACCAAAGCGGCCCAGCACACCCTTCCATTCAGGGGGTCGCTGCCTGTAACATGAATGGCGAATCGGTGGGTTCCCCGCTCACGGGCAAGGTGGACGCCTTCAACCGGGCTAGTTGTGGAGAAGCATGGTGATGAGCAAGCGAGTGATTTTAGCCATCGCAATGACAATCGGCATTGCGGGAGCGGCCTTTGCTCAGTCTGGCGGAGCCGGTGCGGGCGGAGGAGCGGGCGGAGGCGTTCCGCCGGGTGTCGCCCGAGATAGCCAAATCAGCGGATCTCCCGGCAGCACCGTCGGACCGGGCAACGGAGGCGAGCGCTCGACGAGCAGCAGAGTAACGAACTCGCGGCCGCACGCGCATTCAGCCAGGGCGCGGACACGACGCCACACCCGCCGACCTGCCGGGTAACGGCCCCGGGCAAGGTCGGCTTCGACGATTCGAGGCGTTAGGGAGCGCTTCAGCCAATCAGACCGCGGAGTTCGTTCGGCCGGAACAGCACGTAGAGTCCGGACGGGTCGCGGGTCAGCACGCCGTCCCGCTTTCAGCGGCGCAGCTGCTTGTTGACCGTCTCTCGCGTCGAGCCAACCTGCTCGCCAAGCGCACTCTGCGAGACCTTGGTTTCGATCCGAATGCCGTTCGGCACGCGCTGGCCGTGATCCTCCGCCAAACTGAGCAGCCGCGGTGCCAAGCGGGCAGGCAACTCCAGGAGGGCCAGCCCCTCCAACGCCATGCTGGTTCGCCGCAGCCGCTCGCAGAGCACGGCGATCATGCGCAAACGGCAGACACAACGCTGACCCGCACCCGGCCGCGCAGCACGGCCATCATGCTGGAGCCCTCGTCCCCTTGCTGGAAAATCGTGGGGCCGGGCGCGATGCGCCGCTCGGTGGAGACTTGAGGATTTCGTCCAGCTCGTGGGACCGCATCGCCACAAACAACGGACTGGTGAGCAGGGCCGCGCGCCGGTCGTCCCGCTCGAGCCTCACTTTCGCCGCCATTTCGTTCATTCCGGACCTAGCGAACAATACATTGTCGTAATCCGCCCTGCCCGGCTACCTGCCCGGCGAGTCGTTTGACCCTCGCTGTTCCGGTTGTTAGCGTCGGCGCGCCGACATAGTCGAGGCCGAGCATGGCGAAGATCTATGAAACGCTCCGCCTCGAGGCGCCGCAATCGCACACTCTGGTGGTCACCTTGAACCGGCCCGAGGTCGGGAACGCGCTCAACACCCAGATGGGGCACGACCTGCTCGATGTGTGGGACGGGATCGGTGCCGACCCTGGGTCGTGTCGCTGCGTGGTGCTGACCGGCGCCGGGCCGCGCATCTTCTGCGCCGGCGGCGACCTCAAGCAGCGCAACGGCATGACGGACGCCGAATGGCAGGCCCAGCACCTGGTGTTCGAGCGCATGACCCGCGCCCTGATCGCCTGCCCAGTCCCGGTGATCGCGGCGGTCAACGGGGCGGCCTTTGGCGGCGGGTGCGAGATCGCGCTCTGCTGCGATTTCATCTACGCCGCGATCCACGCCCGTTTCGCCCTGACCGAGGTCACGCTCGGCATCATGCCCGGCGCGGGCGGCACGCAGAACCTCCCCCGCGCGGCCGGAGCGCGGCGGGCCAAGGAAATCCTGCTCACCGGCAAGCCGTTCACCGCCGCCGAAGGGCTTGCGTGGAGCATCGTCAACCGCGCCTGCGAGCCCGAGGCGCTGCTTGCCCAAGCGCTCGAGACGGCGGGGGTGATCGCCAACAACGCCCCACTCTCGACGCGGCAGATCAAGCAATCGGTCAATTGCGGCCTCAACATGGACCTCGGCAGCGCCTTGATGTTCGAGATTGAGGCATACAACCGACTCGTGCCGAGCGAGGACCGACGCGAGGGCGTCCGCGCCTTCAACGAGAAGCGCAAGCCCGTTTTCCAGGGACGGTGACAACATGAACGCGATGACCAAGGCGGCCGGCCTGACCCGCACCCTCGCCGAACGATCCGCCGGGCTCGCCTACGCCGACCTGCCCGAGGAGGTGCGGGCGCTGGCGCGACAATGCGTGCTCGACTACCTCGCGGTAACCTTGGCGGGCGCGGGCGAGCCGCTGTCGGGCATGTTGCTGGCCGAGATGGAGGAGGTGGGCGGCCGCCCCGTCGCCACGGTCATCGGCCACCCCGCGCGCTTGCCCTCGCTCGCCGCGGCGCTGGTCAACGGCGGCGCATCCCACGCGCTCGACTTCGACGACGTGAACATGGCGATGCCGGGCCATCCGTCCGTCGCGATCCTCCCGGCCCTGCTGGCGCTGGCCGAGGAGCGAGGGGCGCGCGGCGCCGAGATCCTCGCCGCCTTTGTCGCCGGCTACGAGCTGGAGTGTCGCGTCGGCCGCGCGGTCGCTCCCGGCCACTATG
>CAXUIE010000334.1:0-3936 GCA_964250825.1 uncultured Acidisphaera sp.
GAGCGCGCGCGCCATGATGGCGGCATGCCCGCCGGCGCTCGCTTCCTCGATGACCAGGCCGGCGATGCCGCGCGCGTGCCAGTCGAGCAGCTCGGCCGGCCCGAGCCGGCGCGCAAGCAGGATCGCCCCGGGCGGAACCGGCATCTCGGCCTTGTTGCCATCAAGTTCGGCGATGAGGCGGCCGGCGAGATCCTCCATGTCGGCCAGCCGCTCGCGGAGATAGGGGTCGGCCATGCGGCGCATCCTGTCGCGCAGTTCGCTGGTCACGCGCTGAACGGCGGCTTCCGCCGAAAGGCCGCTGCCGATCGCCGCGTCCACGCGACGCAGCCAGCCACTGTCCGCGGCGATCAAACGATACGCTTCCAATACCTCCCGGGGCGCGTCGCCGTCCGGGCCTCGCGCCGCGATGAGCTCATCGAGGCGGCGCTGCATCCGCTCGGCGGCGCGTTGCAAGCGTGCCTGCTCCGCCGCTGGGTCGTCCGCGAGCAAGCGATGCGCCACGAAGCGGGGACCGCGCGGCAGCACGGGACCGATCGCGACGCCGCCGGCCAGGCTCTTGCCCGCGAAAACCCGCGGCAACGTGGCGGCGACCCCCTCCTCCGCCCCGTCCGACGCGCCCGCCGACGCGAGTGGCCCGGCCATCAGCATGGCGACCGTTTCCACCACCTCCACCTCGAGCTCGGTGAAGTGGCGGAGCGAACGGCTTTGCAAGACGAGCACGCCAACCGTGTGCCCAGCGTGGCGCGCTGGCACCGCGAGCAGGGATATGTAGGGGTCCTCTCCCGTCTCGGAGCGATACGCGAAGGCGGGGTGGTTTTGCGCGTCGGGCAGGTTCATCACGGCGCCGGTGGCCGCGCACAACCCGACAACCCCTTCCCCTACACGCAATCGCGTACGACCAACAGCGGCCGGGTTGAGGCCGCAGGTGGCGGCGAGTTCCAGCAGGTCGCCCGGACGCATGGCGTACACCGAGCAAACGTCCGCCATCGTCTCGACCGCCACCACCGTAACCAATTGCTGCAGGCTGGCCGCACCCTGGGCCATGATTTCACGCAGCCGAGCCATCAACTTGCGTGGCTGGAACACGCGTCAGCTTGGGGCGCGGGCGGCGAGGGCGGCCGTCGCCTGACCGACGAGGGTGGCGATGATGGCGGCGACCGGCAGTTCGGCTTGCACCATCCCAACCGACTGGCCGGCCATGACCGATCCTTGCTCCACGTCGCCATCGATCACGGCCCGTCGCAGCGCGCCCGCCCAGAAGTGCTCGATGACCAGTTGGGCCGCCTCGCGGGACAATTCACCGGCCTGGAAACGGGCCAGCGTTTCCGCTTGATGCGCCAGGAACCGCCGCGTGCCGGCGTTCATCAGGCCGCGCACCGGGATCACCGGGAAACGCTCGTCAAGCTGCACGGAGGGGAGCGCGTCGCGCGCGTGGGCGCGAACGAACGCCTGCTTGAAGCGTGGATGGGCGATCGATTCCACGGCGGCCGCGAAGATGGTGCCGAGCTGAGCCCCTGCAGCTCCCATCTCCAGAAACGACAGGATCGCCTCGCCGCGGCCAAGCCCGCCGGCCACGAACACCGGCACCTCGCGAACGTGGGGCAGGATCTCCTGCGCGAGCACGACGAGGCTGACCGGGCCGATATGGCCTCCCGCTTCCGATCCCTCGATCACCAGGGCGTCCACGCCGGCGCGGAGCAGCCGGCGCGCGAGCACGAGCGCCGGCGCGAAGGCGATCAGCTTCGCACCCCCGTCCTTCACCGCCCGCACCGCGCTCCCGGGCGGGACGCCGCCGGCGAGCACAATGTGCCCGACTCCGGCGCGGAGGCAGACCTGGATCAGATCGGCAAGCCGCGGGTGCATGGTGATCAAGTTGACGCCGAACGGACATCGCGTCAGCGCTTGGGTCCCGGCGATCTCGGCGGCGAGGCCGTCGGGGTCCATCGATCCGCCGGCGATCACCCCAAAGCCGCCCGCGTTGGAGATCGCCGCGACGAGGTGGCGTTCGCTGACCCAGCTCATGGCCCCACCCATGATGGCGACATCACAGCCCAGGAACGCCGCGCCCCTCGACCAGAATCGACGGAGCGTGGCCGCCGCGTAATCGGCCGGCCGGTCGGGAGCGTTCACATCAGGCGGCATCGAGGCCGTAGGCTGTGTGCAGGGCGCGCACGGCGAGCTCGGTGTACTCGCTGGCGATCAGCACGCTGATCTTGATCTCGCTGGTCGAGATCACCTGGATGTTGATGGCCTTGTCGGCCAGCGCCTGGAACATGGTGTTGGCGACCCCGGCGTGGCTGCGCATCCCCACGCCGACCACGCTGAGCTTGGCGACATCGGGATCGGCGACGATCTCCGCGTAGCCGAGTTGCGGCTGGATCTCGGCCAAGGTGGCGCGCGCCCTCGGCAGATCGGCCGCGCCGACCGTGAAGGTCATGTCGGTGGTCCCTTCGGCCGAGATATTTTGCACGATCATGTCGACGTTGACGTTCTGGGAAGCCAGCGCGCCGAACAGCGCGGCCGCGATCCCTGGCCGATCGGGCACCTGACGGACGGTGATCTTCGCCTCGTCGCGGGAATAAGCGATCCCGGCCACGATTTCTCTTTCCACGATCTCGTCCTCATCCACCACGAGGGTGCCCGGCACGTTGGCGAAGCTCGACAGCACCTGCACCCGGACCCGCTCGTTCATCGCGAGCTCGACGCTTCGGGTTTGCAGCACCTTGGCCCCGACAGAGGCAAGTTCGAGCATCTCCTCGTAGCTGATCATATCCAGCTTACGCGCCCTTGGCACGATGCGCGGATCGGTTGTGTAAACGCCATTCACGTCCGTGTAGATATCGCATCGATCAGCGCGGATCGCGGCGGCGAGGGCGACGGCCGACGTGTCGGACCCGCCGCGGCCGAGCGTGGTGACACGGCCGTTCGGCCCGACCCCCTGGAAGCCCGCGACCACCGGAACCTGCCCGGCGGCCATTCGGCGCACCAGTTCATCGCCCTCGATCGCGGCGATCCGCGCCTTGCCGTGCGCGCCGTCCGTGCGGATCGGGACCTGCCATCCCTGCCAGGACCGGGCGTCCACGCCCTCGTTCTGCAGCGCGATGGCCAGCAGGCCGGTCGTGACCTGCTCGCCGGTGGCCACCACCGCGTCGTACTCGCGGGCGTCGTGCAAGGCCGACAGCGCCTGGCACCAGCCGACGAGTTGGTTGGTGGCGCCCGACATCGCCGACACCACCACCGCGACCTGGTCGCCGCTGTCGACCGCGCGCTTGACCGTGCTCGCGACAATGCGGATGCGGTCGAGGTCGGCGACGGAGGTGCCGCCGAACTTCATCACAATGCGGGCCATGCGGGTGAAGCCGTGCTTTCCTGACGGGCGGCCGGGCCGGCGCACCTCCGATTGCGCCGCCGCCGGCCGCTGCACACATACTGGCGGTAGGCGGGAGCGGCAACCTTGGCGAGGCGCGAGACAACGGCGGGCGGGAGCAACGTGTCCCTGGACGAGGTGGCGCGGTTCGACGCGATGGCCGCGCGCTGGTGGGAGCCGCGCGGCCCCATGCGCCCGCTGCACGCGATGAACCCGTTGCGGGTCGGCTGGATCAGCGGGCGGATCGCGCGGCGATTCCCGAACCCCGGCGCGGTCCGGCTGCTCGACGTCGGCTGCGGCGCCGGGCTCGCGGCCGAAGCATTGGCGACGCGCGGCTACGATGTGCTCGGGATCGACGCCGCCGACGCGGTCATCCGCGCCGCGCGCGACCACGCGGCGGGGCAGGCGCTTCGGCTCGCCTACCGGGTGGCCGAAGCCGAGGCGCTCGCGGGCGAGCGGTTCCAGGCGATCACCGCTCTCGAGGTGATCGAGCACGTGCCTGATCCCGCGCTGTTCGTCGCCATGCTGGCAAGCCTGCTCGCGCCGGAAGGCCTGTTGTTCCTTTCGAC
>CAXUIE010000335.1:0-3924 GCA_964250825.1 uncultured Acidisphaera sp.
GCGGCATCGATGTCGGCGCTAAACGCGAGATCTACACGATCATGCGCGAACTGGCGGACACGGGAGTCACCATCCTAATGATTTCAAGCGACATGGAGGAGGTTCTCGGCGTGTCCGACCGCATTGCGGTCATGCACGCGGGCGCCATCACCGGCGTGCTGGATCGGGCTGACTTCTCGGAACTTAATGTCCTGCGCCTCGCGATCGGCGAGCAGCCCGCGCACGCGAGCGAAGGGTCGGCTTGATGGCGAAAAAGGAGATCGGGCTGCTGGCGCTGTTGGTCGTGGTGAGCGCCGTGACCGCCGCGCTGAACCCGCTATTCCTGTCCCCCGTGAACCTGCTCGACATGGCCAACCTGATCGGCCTGTTCGGCATCTTCTCGATCGGCGAGGGGATGGTCATCATCACGGGCGGGATCGACCTCTCGGTGGGCTCGATGTTCGCCCTGCTCGGCGTCGTGTTCATCGACCTGCTCACCAATCGCGGCGTGCCCTGGCCGGCTGCGATCGCTGCGATCATCGCCGGTGGCACCGCACTCGGCGCGGTGCAAGGTTTCCTCATAACCAAGGCCAAGTTGCAGCCCTTCGTCGTCACGCTGTGCGGATTGCTGATCTATCGGGGAGCCGCGCGCTACTACACCGAGGACGCGACGATGGGCTTCGGCTACGGCGACGATTTCGACTGGCTAGGCTGGCTCGCCTCTGGCCGGAGCTGGAATGTCCCGCACAGTTTCGTGCTGCTCGTGGTCATGTCGGCGGTGATGTGGGTGGTGCTGCACCGATCGGTGTTCGGCCGCTACCTTTACGCGGTCGGCAAGAATGAGGAAGCCGCGACGTTTTCCGGCATCCGCACGACCGCCGTGATCGCCGGCGCATACATCATCAGCGGCGGCCTTGCCGGTTTGTCGACGATTTTATTGGTGTTCTACACCAACTCGGTTTCACCGTCGTCGTTCGGCAATTTCTACGAGCTTTACGCGATCGCCGCCGCGGTGCTGGGCGGCTGCAGCCTGCGCGGCGGCGAGGGGTCCATCTTCGGCATCGTGCTCGGCGCCGCGCTGCTGCAAGTGTTGCAGAACTTGGTCAACATCCTGGGGATCCCGAGCTCGCTCAACTTCGCCGTCATGGGAACCGTAATCCTGCTCGGCGTGCTCGCCGACCGGCAGCTCGACCGCCGCGCGGGCCGCGTCGTCGCGGGCGTAGGAACGGCCGGCCGGTCAGGTTGACACGCCCGCTCGGACACGAAAGCGGCCGTGGTTGCCTATTCCATGGCCGCTCTTGCCTCCACTATCCCGTCATTCCCGCGAAAGCGGGATCCAAGAGATCGCGGGATTTATGCTTTCGCGGGAGTGACTATAGCGAACGGTTACAGCTGTTAATTCCCGCTGCTGGCCCAATCGTGGCTATGCACCAAGCCGTCATCGTACTCGTCAAACTGCACGAGCGCGATCGCCTGGGGCGCCGCGACGGTCGCCGGCTTCTCGGTCGCCCAGTAGTGGCCGTGGACCAAGCCGTCGTCGAAATGGTCTTCGCTCATGACTTTGCTTCCCCTGTTCTGGTTGTTACTCGGCGGCCGCCGGCATCGCCGGATGGGCGCCGTCGTCGTGGAACTGCTCGGCTTCCGTGCTGCCGTGCAGGGCAGTGGTGGAGGACTTTCCGCCCGAGATCGCCATCGCGACCGCATCGAAGTAGCCGACCCCCACCTCGCGCTGATGGCGGGTCGCGGTGTAGCCGGCGCTTTCGGCGGCGAACTCGGCCTGCTGCAGCTCGGAATACGCGGCCATGCCGCAATCCTTGTAGCCGCGCGCAAGGTTGAACATGGACAAGTTCAAGCTATGGAACCCGGCCAGGGTGACGAACTGGAACTTGTAGCCCATCGCGCCGATCGCGCGCTGAAACTCGGCGATCTTCTCGGGCGACAGCTTCTTCTTCCAGTTGAACGACGGCGAGCAATTATAGGCCAGCATCTTGCCAGGAAACTCCCGATGCAGCGCGTCGGCGAACTGCTCGGCTTCCGCGAGGTTGGGCTCGCTGGTTTCCCACCACAACAGATCCGCATACGGAGCGTAGGCCAGGCTTCGGGCGATCGCGTAATCCACCCCCTTGCCCGGCGTGATGCGGAAGAAGCCCTCCGGCGTGCGGTCGGTCCGGTCGATGAAGGGGTGGTCGCGCTCGTCGACGTCCGTGGTCAGCAGCTGCGCGGAATGGCTGTCGGTGCGGCACAGCAGCACGGTCGGCACGCCCTCGACGTCGGCCGCGAGCCGGGCGGCGTTCAGGGTGCGGATGTGTTGGCTGATCGGCACCAGCACCTTGCCGCCGAGATGGCCGCACTTCTTCTCGCTGGCGAGCTGGTCCTCGAAATGCACGCCGGCGACGCCCGCCTCGATCATCGCGCGCATCAGCTCGTAGGCGTTCAGCGGCCCGCCGAATCCGGCCTCGGCGTCGGCCACGATCGGCGCCATCCAGTAGCTATCGTCGCTGCCGCCCTCTTGCACCGCGATCTGGTCGCAGCGGCGGAGCGCGTTGTTGATCCGGCGCACCACGTTGGGCACGCTGTCAACCGGGTAGAGCGACTGGTCGGGATACATCTGCCCGGCGGTGTTGGCGTCGCCCGCCACCTGCCAGCCCGAGAGGTAGATCGCCTTCAGCCCGGCCTTCACCTGCTGCACCGCCTGGTTGCCCGTGAGCGCGCCCAGCGTGTTCACGTAGGGTTCGGTCTTGAGCAGCTCCCACAAGCGGTTGGACCCCATCTCCGCCAAGCTGTGGCGGACGCGGAAGGAGCCGGCCAAGCGGGCGACGTCGGCCGCGGTGTAGTCGCGTCGAATGCCCGCGAATCGCTCCGGGTCTGCGCCGATGCCGCCGGCGAGGCCTTCGGGGGCGTGAGCAGGGTGGGAGTCGGGTCGCATCAAATACTCTCCGTCGTGAACTCGGTCCGTCACAAATTGACATTGCGGCCGCGAAGGTCCACGCCCAAATTGCTCACAGCCTGTGCAATCTGGTTGGCGAATGCACAGAGGCGGCTCCCATCTCGTAAACCGTGTAAAAATATGTCGCGAACATTGATCGGCCGGACCGTCCGGCGTCTGCGTTTGGAGCGGGAATTGTCTCAGCAGGTGCTCGCCGCCCGGCTAGGCATTTCCGCCAGCTATCTCAACCTCATCGAGCATGACCAGCGCTCGGTCACGGCCTCCTTGCTCATCAAGCTCGCCGAAACCCTGCGCGTGGAACTGGCGGAGCTGTCCGGCAGCGAGGAGCGCCAGCTCGAGGTCAACCTGCGCGAGGTGTTCGCCGACCCGCTGCTCGGGTCGGATGAGGTGCCGGAAGCCGAGGTGGGCCACCTAGCCGGGTCCGCCCCGAACGCCTCGCGGGCGATCCTGGCGCTGTACCGGGCATGGCGCGTGGCGCGCGAGGATGCTGGCGGCATCGCGCTGCCGTCCGGTCGCCGCATCCTTCTGCCCAACGAGGAAGGGCGCGATTTCTTCAACGAGCGCGCCAACTTCTTTCCGGCGCTGGAAGAGGCGGCGGCCGCGATCGCCGCCGAGATGGCCGCCTCGCCCGCCGAGCGTAATCACGCCATCGCCGAGCGGCTGCGCGGCCGCCACGGCTTGACCGTGACGGTCGGGCCGCTCGAGGGGGCGCTCCGACGCTACGACCCGGCGAGCCGCGCGCTCATGCTGTCGGAGATGCTGCCGCGCGAAAGCCGCGGATTTCAGATGGCGTTCCAGCTTGCCCTGCTGGAAACGCGCGCCGCGCGCCACGCCGCGCGCGCTACGGGGGCGCGTAGCGGGGCGGAGGCAGCGTCGCTGATTCGGGTCGGGTTGCTGAACTACGTCGCGAGCGCGCTGGTGATGCCGTATGATTCGTTCCTGCAAGCCGCCCAGGAGCTGCGGCACGACGTGGAGGCGCTCGCGGCGCGGTTCGGGGT
>CAXUIE010000336.1:0-3907 GCA_964250825.1 uncultured Acidisphaera sp.
CCAGGGGCGCCTCGGCTAGCGCCGCGGGGGCTTCGGGCGGCGCCGGCCCGGCAACCCACACCAAGCCGCCGCCCCAGTCGAGAACGCCGCGCCCTCCGCGCGCTCGGAGCACGCCCGGCCCGGCGGAGGGGCGCACCGACAGCCGCCACACGGCGTCCTCGGCCGCCGCGGGCAAGGGCGCCACATCGCGCACCGCCCGCCACACGGCGCGGCTCGGTGCGTCGTCAAGCAGTTCGACGGCACCGCCGAGCGCATCCCCGAGGCGGCGGAGCCGGTAGGAAACGCTCGCCTCGAACTCCTCCACCCGCACCAGCGCAACCCCCGTCCCGAATCCGGCCAGCGCCGGAACGCGCGCCGCAGCCTCGCGCGGCAGCCATGCCGCGCCGGTCACGCCGTACGGCGAGCCGAGTGCCGCCGAGAGCGCTAGCACTCCCGCATGCGCGTCCACGCCGGGCAGTACTAGCGTTCCAGTCCGTTCGGGGGCGGGCAGCACCTTGAGCGTGATCTCGGTAAGCACGGCGAGCGTGCCGTGGCTGCCGGTGAACAACTTGCAGAGATCAAGGCCGGTGACGTTCTTGAGCACGCGCCCGCCCGACCGGATCACCTCGCCCTCGCCGTTGACCGCGCGAACCCCGAGCACATGGTCGCGCATCGCGCCCCAAGCGATCCGGCGAGGGCCAGACAGGTTGGCCGCGACCACCCCACCCAAGGTTTGGCTGCCTTCCGTGCCGAGCAAGGACGCCAGATCGGGCGGTTCGGCAATGAGATGCTGCCCATTGGCGTCCAGTTCCGTCTCCACGGCGGCGAGCGTCGTTCCGGCCCGGGCGGCGAACACGAGCTCCTTGGGCGAATAGAGGGTGACCCCTGCGTGGTTCCGGGTGGAAAGGCTCCGCGCCGCCTGCACCGGGCGCAGCATGGGACGCTTCGTGTCGTTCCCGGATATCAGCAGCGGCTCGCGGCTCGCGGCGGCCTCGGCCACGGCGGAGGCGATGCCCGCCTCCTCGGCCGGGGCGGTCTCGCTCATGCGGCGGCGAGCGCGTCCAGCGGGAACACCTTGTTCGGGTTCAAGAGCCAGCCGGGATCGAACGCCCGCTTGATGCGCCGCTGCTGGTCAAGCTCGGTCGCGCTGAACTGGGTTCCCATCAGCTCGCGCTTCTCCACGCCCACCCCATGCTCGCCGGTCAGGCACCCACCGACCTCGACGCAGAGCCGCAGGATGTCGGCGCCGAACTGCTCGGCACGATGGAAGCTGTCGGCGTCGTTGGCGTCGAACATGATGAGCGGGTGGAGGTTGCCGTCGCCGGCGTGGAAGATGTTGGCGACCTTTAGGCCGTAGCTGTCGCTCATCTCGCCGATGCGGCGCAGCACCTCCGGCAGCCGGCTCGTCGGGATCGTGCCGTCCATGCACATGTAATCGGGGCTGATACGACCCACGGCGCCGAACGCGCCCTTGCGCCCCTTCCAGATCGCGAGCGATTCCGCGACCGACCCCGATACCTTCAGGCTGATCGGATCGTGTTGCTCGCAGATGGCGCGGATGCGGTCGAGCAGGGAGTCCTGCTCCGCCTCGCTCCCCTCCACCTCGATGATGAGCATGGCTTCCGCGTCGAGCGGATAGCCGGCGTGGGCGAACTGCTCGCAGGCGTGGATCGCCGGACGGTCCATGAACTCGAGGGCGACCGGAATGATGCCGGAACCGATGATCGCGTCCACGCACGCGCCGGCGACCTCGTTGGAGCGGAACGCCGCCAGCATGGCGCGCGCGCCCTCGGGGCCGCGCAGGATGCGCACCGTCACTTCCGTCACCACCGCGAGCTGCCCCTCGCTGCCGGTCATGAGGCCGAGCCAGTCGTAGCCGGCCGCGTCCAGGTGGTCGCCGCCGATCTCTACCACCTCGCCTTCGACCGTGACGATCCTAAGACCGAGCAGGTTGTTGGCGGTCACGCCGTATTTGAGGCAATGCGCCCCGCCCGAGTTCATCGCCACGTTGCCGCCGATCATGCAGGCGAGTTGGCTGGACGGGTCGGGAGCGTAGAAGAAGCCCCGCGGCGCCACCGCCTCGGTGATCGAGATGTTGGTCACACCGGCCTGCACGCGGGCGCAGCGGTCGGCGAAGTCGATATGGAGGATGCGGTTGAGCCGCATCATGCCTAGCACCACGGCGTCCGCCATCGGCAGGGCGCCCCCCGACAGGCTGGTACCGGCGCCGCGCGGCACTACCCGCACCCCGTTGGCGTGGCAGAACGCCATCACGGCGGCGACCTGCTCGGTCGTCGCCGGCAACACCACGGCGAGCGGCGTCTGCCGGTAGGCGGGCAGCCCATCGGTTTCATACGGCTTGAGCCGCAAGGCTTCCGAGATGACCGACTCAGGCGGCAGCAGCGCCTCGAGCCCGCTCACGATCTCGTCGCGGCGAGCGAGCACGTCGGCCTTCGGTTCCGGCTGCCTAAGCATGGGCAATCCTCTCGGAGACCGGCGGAGATGGCAGGCGATCCGCCGGCGGACAAGAATACGAACGCTCATGGCCGATCCGGAGTTCGCAGCGAGCTAGCAAACGGCCGCCGCGCGAAGACGGTGCTAGCCTTGGCGGGCCTTCATCCGCGGGTTCTTCTTATTGATGACGTAAACGCGCCCGTGGCGGCGCACGACCCGGCAATTCTTGTCGCGGACTTTCGCCGATTTCAGGCTGTTGCGGACTTTCATGACACACGCGCTTCCGACACAGCGCCGCCAGGCGCGGCGCGAGCGGGGTGTCTAGGGGCGGCCACCCAGGGTGTCAATCACCGAGCGCGCTTCCGCTTGCCCGGAGGCGTGCCACCGAACCAAACGCAGCCGGCCCTCGCGCATGAGCCGCAGCCGAAGCAGCCAGAGCTCGGCTTCCGCCACGAGGAGGGCAGCGGCGGCGGGGCTGGGGCGCGCGCGCAGCCCGCGCAGTAGGCCGGCCCAGCCGCTCATCGCCAATCGCGCGTGGCGGTGGCTGATGTCCTCGGCCGCGCGCACATGCAACCCGAGCCGGCCGAAGATCCGCGTCACCGCCCGCTCGGTCGGCAACGGGGCAGCGCGACGCTCCAGCCGAGACCAAGCCGCAACTGTCGGGTCGGCCGGATCGAGCGGCTGGTCGGCAACGAGTTCCACCATCACCAGCCGACCGGATGGCCGCAGCGCGGTGGCGAGCGCCGAAAGCACGGGCTCCGGCGGCCCGTCGCGCAACGGCTCGAGGGCGAAGCCGTGATGGTAGGCCTGCACGCGTAAGCCGGGCGCGCTCGGATACCACATCTCGACCTGCGCGCGACGCCCGAGCCGGGCGCGGGCGCAGCTCTCTGCCGCCACCGCCGCGAGTTCCGGATCGGCTTCGAAACCGGTCACCCACGCGCCAAGCGCGGATGCGATCGCGCGGGGCGGACCGCCAGCTCCGGCCCCGAGCAGCAGGAGGGTCGCGGTCGCGGTCAAGCCGAGCGGGCCGGCGAGACGCAGGGTTTCCTCCGCCCCTCCGGGAAACAGGAAGCCTTCCCCCCACAGCTGCTCGTTCAGCTCGATCCGGGCCGCCGTCCAGGGCTTCGGAGGCGGCTTGACCGCAAGAAGGGGAGCCGCGGGATCGGAGGGGCTGCCTCCACCCGCTGTCGCGCTTTCTCCGAAGCCGATCGGCGGGCCAAGCCAGCTGCGAACACCGTCCAAGAGCATCACACCCTCCTCCCGCTAGAAGGGGTGCGCGACCTTGACGATCGGTTAAGGGCAGCCCCGCATTGACGCCTGGGCCGGACCGGGCAATGTCGCGGCATCGGAGGCACGTCATGGCGCGACAGATCAATGGCAGCTGGATGGGCTTCGCGGCCATGGCGTTCGTCGTCGCCGGGCTGAGCGGCGTTTTCACCACCTACGCGCTGCCGATCCCGATGGAGCGCGGGTT
>CAXUIE010000337.1:0-3905 GCA_964250825.1 uncultured Acidisphaera sp.
AGGGCGAATCGATCCGCGCCGACATCCGCGACATCGCCGCGTTGCGGGCGGCGGACTTCCGCGCCTGGCTGGCCTCGGAGGCCGGCAATGGCCTCATCAACGCGACCCGCGCGCGGCATCTTTCGGCGGTGAGGAGCTTTTTCCGGGTTCTCGCCAAGCGTCACGGGGTCACGAACGGGGGACTAGCGCTGCTGTCCGGCCCGCGGGTGAGCCCGCCCGTGCCGCGGGCGCTCGCCCCGGTCGCCGCGCGGGCGGTCGCGCAGGACATTGGGGAAGTAGCCGACCGAGCGGCGACCCAGGCACGCGACATCGCGCTGTTCACGTTGCTGTACGGCTGCGGGCTGCGCATCGCGGAAGCGCTGTCGCTGCAAGTGCGCGACGCGCCGCTGCCCGGGTCGGAGGCGCCGCTGCCGGTGACGGGAAAGGGCAACAAGGAGCGGCTCGTCCCCGTGCTCCCCGCCGTGCGCGAGGCGACAGGCGCGTGGCTACGGCTTCACCCGCGACGGGAGCCGGACGCGCCGCTGTTCCTCGGCGTGCGGGGCAAGCGGCTCGACCCAGCCGGCGCGCAACGCACGTTGCGCCAATTCCGGCGGCTGCGGGGGCTGCCGGAGCACGCGACTCCGCACGCGTTACGGCATTCGTTCGCGACCCACCTGCTGGCCGGCGGCGCCGATCTGCGCTCGATCCAGGAGATGCTGGGCCATGCGAGCCTGTCGACGACACAGCGCTACGCGTCGGTGGACGAGGCGCGGCTGCTCCACGTTTGGCGCCGCGCGCATCCGAGAGCCGGAGGTTAGGCCATCCTTTTCCGCTAGCGGAACAAGGTCGCCGCTCACCCCTCCATCTTCAAGGCGGCCAGGAAGGCGCTTTGCGGGATGTCGACCTTGCCGAACTGTCGCATCCGCTTCTTGCCTTCCTTCTGCTTCTCAAGCAGCTTGCGCTTGCGGGTGATGTCGCCGCCGTAGCACTTGGCGGTGACATCCTTGCTCAACGCCCCGATCGTTTCGCGGGCGATCACCCGGCCGCCGATCGCGGCCTGGATGGCGATCTTGAACAACTGCCGGGGGATCAGGTCCTTGAGCCGCCCGCAGATCGCCCGGCCCCGGCTCTCGGCGACGCCGCGGTGCGCGATGAAGGCGAGCGCGTCCACCGGGTCCTGGTTCACCAGGATGGAGATGCGCACCAGGTCGCTTTCGCGGTAATCGTCCATCGCGTAGTCGAAGCTCGCGTAGCCGCGCGAGACCGACTTGAGGCGGTCGTAGAAGTCGAACACCACTTCGTTCAACGGCAGCCGGTACACCGCCATCGCCCGGTTGCCGACATAGGTGAGGTCCATCTGCTCGCCTCTACGCTCGTTGCACAGCGTGAGGATGGCGCCGAGATAGTCGTCCGGCACCAGGATGGTGGCGCGGATCCAGGGCTCTTCGAGGTGGTCGATCACGCTGCCGTCCGGCATGTCGGCCGGGTTGTGCAGCTCCTGCATCTCGCCGTTGGTGCGATGCAGCTTGTAGACCACGGAGGGCGCGGTCGCGATCAGCTCCAGGTCGAACTCGCGGCTCAAGCGTTCCTGGATGATCTCCAGGTGCAGCAAGCCCAGGAACCCGCAACGGAAGCCGAAGCCCAGCGCCGCCGAGGTTTCCGGCTCGTAGTGGAACGAGGCGTCGTTCAGCCGCAGCTTGCCCAGGCTTTCGCGCAGTTTCTCGAAATCGTCGGCGTCCACCGGATACAAGCCGCACCACACCACCGGCACGGAGGGCTTGAACCCGGGCAGCGGCTCGGCCGCGGGCAGCCGGTCATCGGTGATCGTGTCGCCCACGTTGCAGTCGGCCACCGTCTTGATGGCGGCGGTGATGTAGCCCATCTCGCCCGGCCCGAGATCGTCGGTCGGGATCATCTTGGGCGAGAAAACGCCCACCTGCTCGATCGCGTGCGCCGCCCCGCTGGACATCATGCGCACCCGCTGCCCGCGCTTGAGCCGCCCGTCCTTGACCCGCACCAGGATCACCACGCCGAGATACTGGTCGTACCAGCTATCGACAAGCAGCGCCTTCAGCGGCGCCTCGGCGCTGCCCGTGGGCGCCGGGAGACGGGTGACGAGGGCTTCCAGCACGCCCTCGATGTTGAGCCCGGTCTTGGCGCTGATCTCGACCGCGTCGGAGGTGTCGAGGCCGATCACGTCCTCGATCTGCTGCTTGACACGCTCGGGCTCAGCGGCGGGCAGGTCGATCTTGTTCAGCACGGGGACGATCTCGTGCCCGGCGTCGATCGCCTGATACACGTTGGCGAGCGTCTGCGCCTCCACCCCCTGGCTCGCGTCCACCACCAGCAGCGAGCCCTCGCAGGCGGCGAGGCTGCGGCTCACCTCGTAGGCGAAATCCACGTGACCGGGGGTGTCCATCAGGTTCAGCTCGTAGGTGCGCCCGTCCTTGGCCGGGTAGGAAAGCCGCACGGTCTGCGCCTTGATGGTGATGCCGCGCTCGCGCTCGAGCTCCATGTTGTCGAGCACCTGGTTGGTCATCTCGCGCGCGGTGAGCGCGCCGGTGGCCTGGATCAGCCGATCGGCCAGCGTCGATTTGCCGTGGTCGATGTGGGCGATGATGGAGAAGTTGCGGATCAAGGCGGTGGGCGTGTCGGTCATGGGGCGCCTGGCAGAGCCGGGCGGAAATGGCCGGCTGATTTGGGCATCAGATAGGGCGGACGCGGCCCGCTGTCAGCTACGGCGCTCGGGGAACAACTCACGGAGCACGATCCCGGGCGGGTCGAGCGGGACGACGCGGTCGCGGATCATTCGGGTGACGACCTCGGCTTGGCCGAGCCGCTCGTGGTGGATGATCACCTGCTCCTCGGCCCGAACAATCAGGTAATGCCGCAAGGAGGGCAGTCTGAAATAGTCGATCAGCTTGGCGCCGGCATCGAACGAGCCGGTGCTGTGCGACCGGACTTCCACGATCACCATCGGGTCGGGAACATGGACGTCGTTGTCATCGAGGTCGGGCCCGCAGCGAAGCATCGCGTCGGGTTCGTAAACGACGCGATCGCTCACCCGCACCGCCATGCCGTCCGGATAAGCGGTGCAGCCGAGCCCGAGGCGTTCGACCTCCTCTTCAAGGCGGCGGAAGAAGCGAGCCTTCGTTCGGGCATGGAGCGAGCGCTCGGGAGCCATGGCGATGACATCGCCCTCGACCAGCTCGAATCGCCCGCGCGGCTGCGCCATCGCCCAGGCGATGAATTCGTCGGCGTCCATGCCCTTGGGAAGCGGCTCGACCATTGCGCGAACATAGTCGCTTCGGCGCTGATTGTCAGCTATCGGAGCACTGCCCCGGTCGCCTTCGCCACCGCCGCGACCACCTTGGCCGCCGCCGTTTCGATCTCGGTGTCGGTGAGCGTGTGGTCGCGCGGCTGGAACGTGACCTCGATCGCCAGCGACTTCTTGCCGGCGGGCAGCCGGTCGCCCTGGTACACGTCGAACAGCGCCGCGCCGGCGATCAGGTGGCGCTCGGCCCCACGCGCCGCCCGGAGCAGGATCTCGGCGGCGACGCCCTCGTCCACGACAAACGCGAAATCCCGCCGCAGCGCCTGGAACGGGGGAAGGTCGGGCAAGCCCTTGCGCCGGCGCTTCGGATCAGCGAGCGCATCGAGGAATAGCTCGAACGCGGCCGCCGGCCCGGGCACGTTCAACGCCGCCGCTACCCGCGGGTGCAGCTCGCCGAACGTGCCGAGCACCACCCTCGGCCCCTGCCGGACAACGCCGGAGCGGCCCGGATGGTAGAAGCCGGGCGCGTCCGCCGTGACGCTGAGCGCCTCCATCGGCACACCGAGCGCTGCAAGCGCGCCCCACAGGTCGGCCTTCACGTCCATCGCGTCCGAAACGCGCGCGGGCTCGATCCAACTTCGCGGCGTCGACC
>CAXUIE010000338.1:0-3886 GCA_964250825.1 uncultured Acidisphaera sp.
GTGCCGGGCTTCCCACGCGTCGAGGCGGCGGCGCTCGGCCCGGTGCTGCTGCTGGTGAACGCGGCGGGCGCCGCCGAAAGCGCGCCATTTGAGAAAACGGATGCCGCCATGTTCGAGCGCATGTGGCGGGTGAATGTCGCGGGCGCCGTCGCGGCGACCCACGCGGCGTTTCCGGGGATGCGGGCGGCGCGACTTGGCCGCGTGGTCAACATCGCTTTCACCGCGGCGCTGAAGGGCTATCGATACGTCACGGCCTACGCCGCGGCCAAGCTTCGCCGGGAACTGATGGCCGCATCCGGCCATGCCGACAGCTTCGCGCCCGGCAACCTCCCTCCGCGCGAGCAGTGGCCCGCGTTCCGCTTCGAGTTGCCCGAGCTCGCCTACCCGTCGGGGCTGAACTGTGCGGCGGCGCTGCTAGATCGCACGGTCGCCGACGGGCGGGGCGACCATCCGGCCATCGTGACGCCGGCGGAGACGCTGAGCTATCGGGCGCTTGCCGAGCGGGTTAACGCATCGCCAACGTTCTCGTCGACGTAGGCTTCATGCCGGGCAACCAGGTGCTGCTCCGCTCTGCCAACAACGCATGGATGGCGGCCGCGTATCTCGCGGTGCTGAAGGCGGGCGGGGTCGCGGTGCCGACGATGCCGCTGCTGCGCGCCAAGGAGCTCGGCTTCGTTCTTGGCGCGGCGGGGGGCGGCTGCGCGCGCGGGGGATCAGCGGCGCGGCGGGGCGGGCGGCGCCGCGCGGCACACCCGGCCTGCTCGCCGTGCAAGGGCCGACCGGCCGCCGCTACCTCGCAGACCGGCGGCAAGCGTGGACGGTGCGGGATGGCTGGACCCTGACCGGGAACGTCTACGTGCAGGATGCGGACGGATACTTCTGGTAGCAGTGCCGGGCGGACGACATGATCATCTCCGCCGGATACAACATCGCCGGCCCCGAGGTCGAAGTGGCGCTGCTGACGCATCCTGCCGTGAGGGAGTGCGGCGTGGTCGGCGCTCCGGCCGCGGAGCGGGGGAGGATCGTGAAGGCGTTCGTCGTGCTCAATGAAGGCTTCGCAGCCGACGCGGCGACCGCGGCGGCGCTGCAGGATCATGTGAAGGCCGAGATCGCGCCCCACAAATATCCGCGTGCCGTCGTCTTCCTGCCCGCGCTGCCCCGCACGGAAACGGGCCAGCTGCAACGCTTCGCGCTCCGGGCCTCGGCATGAGCCTGCTCGCAGCCTCCGGCCTCGAAACCGGCTACGGCAAAGTGCAGGTGCTGTGGGGTGCAGGGCTCGCGGTCGACGAGCGGCAAAGCGTCGTGCTGCTCGGCGCCAACGGGGCCGGCAAGACCACGCTGCTGAAGGTGCTGCTCGGCTTGATGCCCGCCTGGAGCGGCCATGTGCATCTCGCCGGCGAGGACATCACCCGCGCGCGCACCGACCATCGGGTGCGACGGGGTTTGTCCTACATGTCGGAAATCGGCGTGTTCACCGGCCTGTCGATCGAGGAGAACATCCGCATCGGCGGCCAGTTCGTCGACCGCGCGACCTTGCGCGCCCGCACCGAGGAGCTGTACGGCACCTTCCCGGCCCTCGCCGAACGCAAATCCGCCTTAGCGGGGGCGCTGTCCGGCGGGCAGCGCAAGATGCTCGGGATTGCCAAGGCGCTCGCCGCCGGGCCCCGTCTTCTCGTGATGGACGAGCCGTCGTCAGGGCTGTCACCCTTGTTCGTCTCGCAGGTCATCGAGGTGCTCCGGCGCTTCCGCGCGAGCGGGCTCGCACTCCTGATCGCCGAGCAGAACGTCGCCTTTCTCGACTTGGCTGACCGGGTGTTCACCTTGGAAGGCGGCCGCGTCGGTTTTGAAGGCAGCGTGGAAGCGCTGCACGCCGACGACGCGCTGCACCGCGCTTATTTCGGCTTGGGCTGACAGGCGAGTGAAACGTATTTGAGCGAATGCACGAACGACGCAGGGCGTCCCGCCCAATTTGAGACCTTGATCGGCCCGGAGCCGTCCTGAGCGAGCTTCAAGTAGAAGATCGAGGGGACAACCACCCGCCGACCTTTCCGCATTGACGTCCGGCCGGGTCGCACCATCCGCGCCGGGCCGTTACGGATAGATACTCAGCACGCTCCGCCCGAACATGGTGGCGGTCCGCGCCGAATCCTGCGCGCCTAGCGCCTCGGTGAACGAAGCGTGGAAGAAGGCGTGATACCCCACCCCGACCAGATAGAGCTTATGATGCGCGTACAGGAACGGAGCGACGGCCGGGGCGTCGCGACAAAAGATATTGACGGCCTCCGTCACCCCCGGCCAGTGCGGGTGCATGAAATCATCCACGATGATGACCCCGCCCGGCACCAGGCAATCCTGCGCCGTTCGTAGATCAGCCAAGGTGTGCTCGGCGGTGTGGCAGCCGTCGACGGAGAACAAGCGGAACGGGCCGCGGTCGCGCGTCAGCTCCACCTTGTTGAGCATGGTCAGCGCGCTGCTGTCGGCCTTGATGAAGGCGTAGTCGAGGTCGGCGCGGCCGTACGCGGCGACGTTCTGCTTGAGTTTGTCGAGGTCGCCCTCGCCCGCGCCGTCGAGGTTCTTGCTCTGGTCGTCGAACACGTCGAGCGCGGTCACCTTGCCGCCGGGCGGGAGAAAGCTCGCCAGGGCGATCAGGAACTTGCCGTGGTAGACGCCGATCTCAGCGACCTGGCCGGTGATGCCGGCGTGGCGCTGCACCAGGTCGAGGTGCTTAAGATAGGGCAGATTGCCGCCCTGCACCCAGCCCTCGACGCGGTTGAACCCGTCCGACCAGTAGGCGTCGATGGCATCCATGCCGTTCTCCCCATCCACTCGCGCGACCCAGGCCGTCGACAGGCGGCGCCAGAATACTACATAGGCCCCGATGCACGGAACATTGCCGGAACCCTTCGGTCGCTGGTTCGCCGGACGCGGCTGGGCACCGCGGCCGCACCAGCTAGCGATGCTCGAGGCCGCGCGGTCCGGTGAGAGCGCATTACTGATCGCCCCGACCGGGGGTGGCAAGACCCTGGCCGGCTTTCTGCCCAGCCTGGTTGATCTGAACGCGAAGCCGCGAGACGGCCTGCATACGGTTTACGTCAGCCCGCTCAAGGCCCTCGCGACCGACATCGCCCGCAATCTCCTCGGCCCCGTCCGCGACATGGGGCTCCCGGTCACGATCGAGACCCGCACCGGCGACACGCCCGGCAACCGCCGCGTTCGCCAGCGCGTCGCCCCGCCCAACCTGCTGCTGACCACGCCGGAAAGCCTCGCCATCCTGCTTTCGCTCGAGAACGCGGCCGCGCTGTTCGGCTCGCTCGCCTGCGTCGTGATCGACGAGGTGCACGCGCTCGCCGGCACCAAGCGCGGCGACCAGCTCGCTCTCGGCCTCGCCCGGCTCGCAGCGCTGGCGCCGAGCGCGCGCCGGGTCGGGCTATCGGCGACGGTGGCGCACCCCGACGCTATCCAGGCCTATGTCGGGGCCGCGCGCCGGGTGATCGCACCCGCGGGCGCGCCGCCCGCCATCACCATGCAGCTGCCCGCTGGGCGGCTTTCCTGGTCGGGTCACATGGGGCTGGAGGGCGCGCCCGAAATCCTCGAACGCATCCGCGACGCCGGCATGACGATCGTGTTCGTCAACACCCGGGCGCCGTGGTCGCCACCTCCTCGCTGGACCTCGGCATCGATTGGGGCGGCGTCGATCAGGTGATCCAGGTGGGCGCGCCCAAGGGCACGTCACGCCTGTTGCAGCGCGTCGGCCGCGCCAACCACCGCATGGACGAGGCGAGCCGCGCCATCCTGGTGCCCGCCAACCGCTTCGAGGTGCTGGAATGCGAGGCGGCCATGCTCGGGGTCGGGGCGGGCGAGCTCGACGGCGAGCCGGCGGGGGCGG
>CAXUIE010000339.1:0-3851 GCA_964250825.1 uncultured Acidisphaera sp.
CGACACCCTGATCCGCCAGCGCCCGCGCCGCCCGTGCCGCGCCTGCGCTCGTGCCGCCGCCGACCGCCACGGACCAGCCGAGTCGCCGCGCGATCCGCGCTTCGGCGCGCAATCCGACGACGACCCCGACCGGCTCAGAAGCCAAACGCGACCGCTCGCAGGTTGCCCCGCTTGAGGTTGCGGTAGCGGGCCAAGGCGAGCAGCGGAAAGTACAAGCGGTAGCCGTGATAGCGAAGGTAGAACACGCGGGGGAAGCCGACGGCCGTGTACGGCAGTTCCGTCCACTCGCCGTCGCCTCGCTGCGTGCCGGTGAGGTAGTCGATGCCGTTCGCGAGGGCGGGGTTGTCGGTGTCGCCCGCCGCCATGAGCCCGAGCAGCGCCCATGCGGTCTGCGACGGCGTGCTCTCGCTATAAACGCCGTGCGGCGCACCCCCGTAGCTTTCGGCGTCCTCGCCCCAGCCGCCATCCGCGCGCTGCACGGACAGGAGCCAAGCCACCGCGCGGCGCACCGCGGGGTCCGAGGCAGGGATTCCGGCTGCGTTCAGCGCGCACAGGACCGACCAGGTGCCATAGATGTAGTTGGTTCCCCAACGGCCAAACCAGCTGCCGTCCGTTTCCTGGTCGCGTCGCAGCCAGGCGACGCCGCGTTCGATCACCTCCCGGTCGCTTTGGTGCCCGAGCTGGGCGAGGAAGGAAACGCAGCGGGCGGTGACGTCGGCGGTCGGCGGATCGAGCAGGGCGCCGTGATCGGCGAACGGTATGTGGTTCAGATGATAGTGGGTGTTGTCCGCGTCGAACGCGCCCCAACCCCCGTCTCGGCTTTGCATGCCGATGATCCAGGCGCGGGCCCGGTCGATTGCGTGCGCGTGGGACGGATCGCCGTTGCGATGCAGCAGCATTCCCACCACGGCCGTGTCGTCCACATCCGGATAGTGCGGGTTGTTGTATTGGAACGCCCAGCCGCCGGGGGGCGCGTCCGGCCGCGACTGCGCCCAATCTCCCACCACATCCGTGATCTGCCGCTCCCGAAGCCACGCGCAGGCCGCGTCGACGGAGGGTTCGGCGGCGCTTTCCGCTTCGGCGACGGCGTGGCCTGCCAGGCTCGTGTCCCAGATTGGCGACAAGCAGGGCTGGCAATAGGCCTTGTCCCGCCCCACCACCAGCAGCTTGCGGACGGCCACCCAGGCCGTGGCGGCATCGGGGTGATCAACTGGGTAGTTGAGCGTGTCGAACATCATCACGCTGTTGGCCATCGCGGGATAGATCGCGCCCAGGCCGTCATCGCCGTTCAGTCGTTCGGTGACGAAGCGCACCGCTTCCGCGATACCTCGCTCGCGCTTGCGTGCCGAGAAAAGCGGCTCGGCCACTCGCAACCCGGCGTCAACCCACTTGAAGAACCGGCCCCACGCGGAACGGTATGGCCCGCGGATCCAGTCGCGCACCTCCTCGGGCGGCGTGCGAAACAGCTCGTCGACCGTCGCGCCGCGCGGGTTGCGGGCGCGCGGGCGGCGCGTCATCAGCACCAGCAACGGAACCATCACGGTGCGCGACCAATAAGAAACCTTGCTCAGATGGAAAGGAAACCATTGCGGTAGAAGCATGATCTCGACCGGCATCACCGGCACCGCGCGCCAGGGGACCGCGCCGAACAGGGCGAGCTGCGCGCGGGTGAACACGTTGCTCCGCTCCGCGCCGCCCCGCGCCAGGATGGCCGCGCGCGCGCGCGCCATGTGCGGTGCGGACGCATCGTCGCCGATCGCCTTCAATGCGAAATACGCCTTGACGCTCGCCGACAAATCCATGTTGCCGCCGTGGAACAGCGGCCAGCCGCCGTCCGCGCCCTGGATGCCGCGAAGATAGTTGCCGATCTTGGCTTGCAGCGCGGGGTCGATGCGGTCCAGGAAGTGTTCCAGCAGCACGTATTCGGCGGGAATGGTCGCGTCCGCTTCCAGCTCGAACACCCAGTGACCGTCCGAGTGTTGCCGTCGCGCCAACGCCTCGCTTGCGGAAGCAACGGCGCAGCCCAGCCGTTCGTCGTCCATCGTATCGGAAGATGCGATCTCGAGAGGCACAGCGTCACTCGTCAAGCAGGGGCGGCGCGAACCACCGCAGCCGCGTTCAAGCCTGATCTGATGGCACCTTCGATCGTTCCCGGCAACCCGGTGGCGGTCCAATCGCCCGCCAAGGCCAGGTTGGCGGCAAGCGGCGTTCGGGCGTGCGGGCGGCGGCGCTCCTGCGTGGCGGTGGCGGCGATCGTGGCGCGCTTCTCCTTCACCACGCGCCAGGGCGGCATCGGATCGGACAAGCGCAGGGCGGCCCGCACCTCGGGCCAGACTGTGCGCGCGATCGCCTCCGCGGGCTGATCGACCATGCGGTTTGCGGCGCTGATCGTGACCGAGACATGGCCCGGCTTGACGAACGCCCACTCGGCGACACCGCCGATCAACCCAATGAAACCTGTTTCACCCGGCTCGGCTTCGCCACGGAAATGCACGTTCACGATCGCCTCAAACGCGCCCGGCGTCGCGAGAGCCGGAAGGAGGTCGGCTGCCGCCCACGGCGGCACGGCGAGCACGACCGAATCCGCGTCGCCGACCGCAACCGGGCCAGCGCCGGTCTCGAAACACGTGATCCGGCCGCCTTCGATGAGCAGGCGAGTCGCTCGCGTGGCAAGGCGCACCAGCGCGCCCGCCGCGCCCAGCGCTGCAAGGGCCGGGTCGACCAGCGACGCCCCGAGGCTCGCGCGGGGGAATCGGGGCAGGCACGCAGCACCTCCCCGCATCAGTGTCTCGCGCATCACCGCGGCGAGCAAGCTGGCGAGACCCTCCTCGGGGCGAGTGTTGAGCGCGGCGATCGCCAACGGCTCCAATAAGCGTTCGCTCAACGCGCCGGTGGGCAGCACGGACGCCACGCTTGCCTCCGGCCGGGGGTGGCGGAGCGCCAGCAGCCCGAGATAATCGCGCGGGCGCGTGCCCGGCACTCGTCGCTTCCGGTCGAATATCCACCAGGGGACCCTTCCCGCGCTCGGGCGCACGGTCCAACGCGCGCCGGTGCTCATTTCCATGAATGGAAACGCGGGTGCCACCGGACCGTCGAGCGTTTGGCGCGCGCCGATCCGGTCGAGGTAGGAAAAGCTGGCGGTGTTGCCGGAAAGCAGCAGGTGGTTGCCGTTGTCGACGATGCAGCCGAGTTCCCGGTCGAAATACGACCGGCATCGCCCGCCAGCTTGGGGGCTGGCCTCGTACAATGTCACCGGGTGGCCGGCATCGACGAGGGCGAGCGCTGTCGACAGGCCAGCGAGCCCTCCGCCGATCACGTGAACGGTCATCCGCCCATCCTCTTGTGCGGGGAGGCCGGGAGAAGGGGAGCGTTACACCAAGCCATGCCGCACGGCGATCCATAGCTTCTGCCATTTCGGCAAGCTCGCCCGCTCGCCGATCCGATCCCAGCCACGCCGCTCGATCCGCCCGAGCAGTGCGGCGTAGGTAGCGCCCATCAGCCGCGCCGGCTTCATCGCGCGCCGGTCGCAGCGCTCCATCGCGGCCCCGGCGTCGCGAAAATACCCGCGCGCCAACGCGGCGACCCGCTCGCACACGGCGGCCAAACCCGGCGCATCCAGGGCGGCGCGCGGGTCGCGCGGCACTCGGGCCGCATCGAGATACTCGGCCGGCAAATACAGCCGGCCGCGCTGGGCATCCTCCCCCACGTCGCGCAGGATGTTGGTGAGCTGGAGCGCGCGGCCGAGATTGAACGCGACCTGGTCCGCATCCGCCGACGCATCGCCAAAGGCTCGCACCGAAAGCCGCCCCACCGCCGACGCCACGCGGTCACAGTAGAGGTCGAGGGTGGGG
>CAXUIE010000340.1:0-3842 GCA_964250825.1 uncultured Acidisphaera sp.
GGCCGACGCGCCGGCGCTCGGGCCGGAGCGAGGCTTCGAGGTCGCCGACGCGCTCGGCCGGTCGGATGGCGCCTTCGGGACATTCATGGACCTGCTGCGCGCCTCGCTCGCCGCCGCCGTCCGCGATGTGGTGCGAGGGCGTGGCGCCCCCGAGCAGGCGCGGCTCGTTGCGTCCCGTCCCCTTGAAGCCTGGGGCGACGTGTGGCACGCGCTCACACGGCTGCAGGACGAGACGGAGCGCTTCAATCTCGACAAGCGCCAAGCGATACTCTCCAGCATGGCCTTGCTCGAAGGCTCCGCATCAGGCCCGCCATGAAACCGCGCTTCTACGTCACGACCCCGATCTATTACGTGAACGGCGCGCCGCATATCGGGCACGCCTACACGTCCATCGCGGCCGACGTGCTGGCCCGCTGGAAGCGGCTCGACGGGTTCGACGTGTTCTTTCTCTCGGGCACCGACGAGCACGGCCAGAAGGTGGAAGCGGCGGCGCGCGCGGCGGGCGTCGACCCGCAAACGTTCACCAACCGCGTTTCGGCCGACTTTCGCGACATGTCGGTCAAGATGGGCGTGTCGTTCGATCAATGGTTCCGCACCACCGAAGAGCGGCACACCCGCTCCTGCCAGGCGCTCTGGGCGCGCATCGCCGCCGCTGGCGACATCTATCTCGGCCATTACGAAGGCTGGTATGCGGTCCGCGACGAGGCGTTCTACGAGGAGGACGAACTCAGCGCCCAGCCGGACGGCAGCAAGCTCGCCCCCTCCGGCGCGCCGGTCGCCTGGGTGCGCGAGCCTTCCTACTTCTTCCGGCTGTCCAGCTGGCAGGACCGACTGCTGCGGTTCTACGAGGAGCACCCCGAGTTCATCGCCCCCCAGTCGCGCCGCAACGAGGTGATGAGCTTCGTGCGCGGCGGCCTGCGCGACCTTTCGGTGAGCCGCACCAGCTTCACCTGGGGCATTGCGGTCCCGGGCGACCCGGCGCACGTGATGTATGTTTGGCTCGACGCGCTGAACAACTACGTCACCGCCTGCGGCTTCCCCGATCAGCATGACCCGAAATGGCCGTTTTGGCCGGCCGACCTACACGTGATTGGCAAGGACATCGTCCGCTTTCACGCCGTCTACTGGCCGGCGTTCCTGATGTCGGCCGGGCTGCCGCCACCCAAGCGAGTGACCTCGCACGGTTGGTGGGTGGTCGAGGGCGAGAAGATGAGCAAGTCGCTCGGCAACGTGGTCGAAGCGCGCGCGCTCGTGGAGCAGTACGGGTTGGACCAGGTGCGCTATTTCCTGCTTCGCGAAAAGCCGTTCGGGGCGGACGGCAGCATGAGCCACCAGGCGCTCGTGACGCGGAGCAACGTCGACCGCGCCACCGACCTCGGCAATCTGGCGCAACGCTCGCTAGCGCGGCTCGCCCGCAAGGCCGGCGGCGCGCTGCCGGGGCGGGCGGAGCCGACCGAGGACGACGCGGCCCTGCTCGCGGCCGCTGAGGCGCTGCCGCGGTTGGTTCGGGATCGGCTCGACCAGCAACTCTTCCACGATGCGCTCGAGGAGGTGTGGAAAGTGATCCGCGCCTCCAACGGCTACATCGACCGCCAGGCGCCCTGGGCGCTGGCGCGCACGGACAAGGGGCGAATGGCGTCCGTGCTGCGCGTGCTGGCCGATGTCCTGCGGATCGCGGCGACTGTTTTGCAGCCTTTCATGCCGGGCTCGATGTCGGCCATGCTGGACCAGTTGGGCGTGCCTGCCGACCAGCGAAACCTGGCCGCTCTCGCCACCCCGCTCGCGGACGGCACCGCGCTGCCGCCGCCGCGCGGAGTGTTCCCGCGTTACGTCGAACCGGCTGACTAGAACGCTGATGCTGATTGATTCGCACTGCCATCTCGACCACTACTCCGAGACCGATCTGCCCGACGTCTTGCGCCGCGCCGCCGAGGCGGGGGTGGGCGAAGTCGTCACCATCGGCACCCGTCTGGCCCAGGCGCCGGAGTCCAAGGCGCTGGCCGAGGCGCATCCGGGCGTGTGGTGCACGATTGGCGTTCACCCGCACAATGCCGGGGACGCCGAGCTTCCCACCCCGGAGGCGCTTGCGGCGCTGACGGACCATCCGAAGGTGATCGGGATCGGCGAGTCCGGCCTCGACTACTTCTACAACAAGTCGCCCCGGCCGATGCAGCAGGCGAGTTTTCGCGCGCACATCCGGGCCGCGCGGGTGGCGGGGATGCCGCTGGCGATTCACGCGCGGGACGCGGACGCCGACATCGCTGAAATCCTGCAGGACGAGCGGGATAACGGCGGCGAGTTCAGCTTCCTCCTGCACTGCTTCAGCTCCGGCCGCGCGCTCGCCGAGGCGGCGGTCGCGATGGGCGGCTATGTCAGTTTTTCCGGCATCCTGACCTTCCCCCGATCGGGGGCGCTGCGGGAGATCGCGCGCGACCTGCCGCCCGATCGGCTGCTGGTGGAAACCGACGCGCCCTATCTCGCCCCCGTTCCGTTCCGGGGCAAGCGCAACGAGCCGGCGTGGACCGCGCATACCGCCAAGGTGCTGGGCGAGGTGCGAGGCTTGGATGACGACGCTTTGGCCGACCTGACCACGCGCAACTTCCGTCGCTTGTTCCGCAAGGCCGCGTGATCGGATGCGGGTGACGGTGCTCGGCTGCGGCGGCTCGACGGGCGTCCCCGCGATCGGCGGCGAAGACGGCGGGGGCGACTGGGGACAATGCGATCGCTCGGAGCCGCGCAATCGCCGCACCCGCGCCAGCATCGTGGTCGAGGGGGCGTCGGGCGAGCGGCTGCTGGTGGACACGGCTCCCGACATGCGGGCCCAGTTGCTTGCCTGCAGGGTGCCCGCGATCGACGCGATCCTGTTCACCCACGCGCACGCCGACCACATCACGGGGCTGGATGATGTGCGCGTGCTGAACCGCATCGTCGGCCGGCCGCTCCACGCGTTCGGAACGCAGGCAACGCTCGACGAGATCGTGAGCCGGTTCGAGTACGCGTTCCGTCCGTGGGAGCCGCCCGGCTTCTTCCGGCCCGTGCTGCTGCGGCGCCCGGTGGAGCCCGGGGCCGTCATGGAAGCGGCCGGGCTGCGGGTTCGGCTGTTCAGCCAGGACCACGGCTTCGTCCGCTCGCTTGGTTTGCGCATCGGCCCGTTCGGCTATTCGACCGACGTGGTCCATCTCGACGAGACGGCGTTCGCGGCGCTCGAAGGAGTCGATACTTGGCTGGTCGGATGCTTCCAGCGCGCGCCGCACAGCACCCACGCCCACCTTGCGCGCGTGCTGGGGTGGGCCGAGCGGCTCGGGGCGCGACGGACCGTGCTCACGCATATGGGCGCTGATCTCGATTGGGCCTGGATGCGCGCTAAGCTGCCCGATGGCGTGGAGCCGGCGCATGACGGGATGGTGCTGGAACTGGCTGAATGAACGCGGCCGAGGCGCTCGCCCGGCTGACCCGTGAGGCTACGCCGGTTCCAGTTCGCGGACCCGCTCCGTTGTGACCGCGCCGTCCGGCGGCAGCGGCAACGAGGGGATCAGGCAAGCGGGCAGAGGGCGCTCGCCGTAGCCGTTCGGACGCGGGGGCGGCACGTCGGCGATCGGCCGGAGCGCATTGCCGTCCGGCGGGCGCGGGTTGGGCCGCCCGGAGGCGAGCAGTTCACCGATCGCCAGGACGAGCGGCACGCCGAAGCTCAAGGTTCCGCTCAGAATGACTTGGAGCGCTGGCTGCACGCGCACATTCCCGTTCCTCGATCAGAGTTTTCGCCGGCCTTCGGAAAGTCAAGGCAGCGTCCTCTCTTTTGGCGGCCATCCGGGGCGTAGAAAAGGGGAGCCGGGATCCGGTGG
>CAXUIE010000341.1:0-3834 GCA_964250825.1 uncultured Acidisphaera sp.
GCCTGTGGGCGTGGCGTCGGGCGGCGCGGACGCGCGGGGCAATCCTGGTCGCGCCCACCGCGCCCGGCCCGACCTGGGCTTTGCGCGAACCCGAGCAAGATGCCGTCTTTCTCGATCGCATTCTCGCGCACGCGCGGGAGCGCTGGAACATCGACCCCTCCCGCTTGCTGCTCACGGGAATGAGCGACGGCGGCACCTTCGCCCTGTTGAGCGGGCTCGCCGACCCTTCGCCCTTCACCCACCTCGCACCCGCCGCGACCGGCTTCCATCCGATGCTGCTCGAAATGGTCGAACCCGCTCGAATGGCGGGGCTGCCGATCTACCTGATCCACGGCGCGCTCGACTGGATGTTCGACATCGGCCGCGCCCGCGGCGTCGCGCGCGCCCTCGCCTCGGCGGGGGCCAGCATCGTGTTCCGCGAGATCGCCGATCTGTCGCACACCTACCCGCGCGACGAGAACGGCCACATACTGGACTGGCTCGACAACGGGCGGCCAGCCTAGATTTTGGCCCGGCGCGGCGGCGCAGGGCGGGAGCAAGCGATGAAAGCCGCAGTCTACTACGAGAACGGCGGACCCGAGGTCCTGCGCTACGAGGACGTCCCCGACCCGATCTGCCATCCCGATGGCGTGGTCATCCGAGTGGCGGCGATCAGCATCGAAGGCGGCGACACCTTGCACCGCTGGAGTGTCCCGCTGGCGAACCACCCGCACATCGTCGGCTATCAAGCGTCCGGCGAGATCATCGAGGTCGGCGCGGCCGTCTCTCCCCTCAGGGTCGGCGACAGGGTCGCCACGACCGATCTCAGCGGTTCCCATGCCGAACTGAGGGCTGTGCTGGCCAGCAGAGCTTGGCCCGTGCCCGACAGCCTGGACTTGAAGCTCGCCGCCGTGATCCCGGTGACGTTCGGGACGGCGGACGACTGCTTGTTCGAATTCGGCCGGCTCAAGGCGGGTGAGACAGTGCTGATACAGGCCGGCGCGAGCGGCGTCGGCTTGGCGGCCATTCAACTCGCCAAGCGCGTCGGCGCCACGGTGCTGGCCACCGCGTCCAGCGATGACCGACTGGAGAGATTGAAGGCCTACGGCCTCGATCATGGCATCAACTACGTCACACACGACGTCGTTGACGCGGTGATGAAGCTCACGGACAACAAGGGCGTGAACCTCGTGGTCGATCCGGTTGGCGGCCCGACGCTCAAGGGCAGCATCGCATCGCTCGGCTATCGCGGCCGGATATCGATGGTGGGCAACGCCGGCCGTCAGCCCATGACCGTTGACGTTTCTCCCCTCATGGGCCGCAACTGCTCGCTGTCAGGGGTCTTTCTCGGCACCGAGATCGGCACGGACCGGGGCCGCGCGAACATTCAGCGGCTGATCGACGAGGCGGCCCGTGGCGAGTTTCAGGTCGTGATCGACCGCACGTTCCCACTCTCCGAAGCCGCCGCCGCTCACGCCTACATCGAAAGCCGGCAGGCGGTCGGTCGGGTGCTGATGATTCCCTGAAGCCGTCCGCCGCGGGAGCGGCGGGCGCCTGTCAATGAAGCAGGGCGCCGCTCCCGGGCATCGGCACGCCCCGAGGAATATGCTTGCGAATGCCGGAGCTGAGGATCAATCCCGCACCGACGAGCACGACTGCTCCGGTGACCAGCAGCGGCACCATGTATCCGCCGGTCGCGTCGCGCAGCGATCCGGTGACTTGCGGCGCGACGTATCCCGAGATGTTGCCGACGGCGTTGATGAAGGCGATCCCGCCCGCCGCGGCGCCGGCGCCCAGATAGGCTGTCGGCAGGTTCCAGAATACCGGCAAGCACGACGCGGTGCCGAAAACCGCGACGCAGAAGGCGACCATCACGAGATAGATGTTCCCGAGCAGCAAGCCCGCCGCCACGGCGCCGGCTCCCGCGAGCACCATTGGCACGACCACGTGCCAAACCCTCTCACCCGTGCGATCCGAGCTGCGGGACAGCAGGATCATGCCCACGCTGCCGCACAGGTTCGGCAGCACCAGAACGTAGCCGATCGCCGTGTTCGAGAGACCCAGCGATTTGCCGATCAGCGGCAAGAAGAAAGCAAGCGCGTAGACGCCATAAGCGATGCAGATATAGGCGATGGCAAGCACGAAAATCTGCGGGCTTGCGATCGACCGAAGCAATCCCTTTCCGTGCCCGGATTTCACGGCGGCTTCCGCGTCAAGCCGCTCTTGCAGCCATGTCCGCTGCTCGACGGTAAGCCAGCGGGCTTCGACCGGACGGTTGCATAGTGTCACGAAACCGTAGACGGCGAGCATGACGGCCGGCACTCCCTCGACAAGGAAAATCCACTGCCAGCCCGCAATGCCCAGCGTGCCATCCAGCTTCAGCAGGTTGGCGCCGATCGGGCCGCCGATCACGCCGGAGAAGGCGCCACACGCATAGAAAACACCCATCATCCGGCCGCGGTAGTGGCTGGGGAACCAGCAAGTCAAGAAGTAGGCGACACCCGGAAAGAAACCAGCTTCGGCGACTCCGAGCAGGAATCGGAAGACGACAAAGCTCGTTTCGCCCGTGACCAGGGCCGTGCCCGCGGAGAAGATGCCCCAGGCCACCATGATGATGCTGATCCAGACGCGCGCGCCAAGTCGGGCAAGCACCAGATTCGCCGGAAACTGGAACAAGATGTAGCTCCAGAAGAACGCGCCGGCGCCCAGGCCGTACGCGCTCGCGGTCAGCCCGAGATCCTTGTTCATGGTCAGCGCGGCCATCGACACGTTGAAGCGATCCAGCGCGTTGATCATGTAGCCGATGCTGAGGAACGGAATAAGTCGCCATGCGACCTTGCGCATGACGGCACTCTCGAAGTCAGGCTGCATCACTTCCTCCGGTGGACTCTTCGGTCCTCTACGGCAGCTTACGATCGCCTGGGTCAGACTTCCAGTAGCCGAGCCCACGGTGTGAATAGTGTCAGCGAGGCCCCGGGCGCTGAGCTCGCGGACGTAGTTGGTCAGCGGTGCAGTTCGCGGCTCGGCGAGCAAGGCCCGCCGCCGCGCCGCCACGCCCGCGTCCGCCAATGAGGCGGGACCTGAACGCCCGGCGGATTGCCGATCCGCCTCCGCCGCAGCTCTCGCGATCAAAATATCGCCGAACCTGCGCCGCCATCGATGACGATGTTCTGACCAACGACGAAGTTCGCAAATTCGGCGCAGAACGTCGCGGCTATCCGACCAAAGTCCTCGGGCTTACCCACTCGCCCGGAGGGTATTCTCCATTCTCTCGCCAACTGCGCTTGGCGCTCCTGCCGCACCGCCGGCGGATCGTCTCTCGACCATTTTGCCTTATCCAACAAGCCTTCGGTGAAGAAGGATGCCGGGCAGTAAATCGTTGATGGTGACATTATGCTTAGGCCGTGTGGACGGGTTTGACCGAGACTATAGCGCACGCGAACGCCACGAAGCTGATAAGCTGTCGGTGGTCTTTTCGCATCGCAGTGCAATGCGCCTGAGCGCTTGAGCGGCAAGCGCCGCGGCCTGGTGACCGCGCGCGACCTGCGACGCAGCTTCATGCGAACGCCTGTCTGATCCGCCCCCAATCTTCCAGCGCCCACTCGCAACCCGGCGTGATCGGGATGGTGATCTGCGACCACCCGGCGCCCCGCATCGCTTCGACGCGCCGCTTGATTTCCTGCTCGCCCGCCGTGAACGTCGTGCGGCGGATCAGTTCGGCGGTGATGAAGCACTGCTCCTCGGGCTTGACGAACACAAAGTGGCCACGATGGTTGTTGATGTAACGGGCGTCGGGCGGCTCGAAGCCGCGCGCCAGCTCGACGTAGCCGGCCACCTCGGCCGCGACCGCCTCCG
>CAXUIE010000342.1:0-3825 GCA_964250825.1 uncultured Acidisphaera sp.
GTGCCGGGACTGGCGTGGCAGAGTCGCCGCCGCCTTGCCCGACCGGACCGCCCGGCGAAGGTTCTGGGACGCGGTGCTCGACGGGCCGGAAGCGGCTTGCGCGTTTGACGGCGATACGGCCGAGGCGGAGCGGCTGCTCCAAGCGCGGCTTGACGCGGCGCAACGAGGCCTCGGGATGGCGCCGGCTGGGCGCGCGAGCCTCGTCGGGGCCGGGCCGGGCGACCCCGAGTTGCTGACCCTGCGCGCCATCCGCGTGCTGAAGCGGGCCGACGTAATCCTCTACGACGCCCTGGTGGACCCGGCGGTGCTCGGCATGGCGCGGCGGGACGCGCGACGCATCGACGTTGGCAAACGCTGCGGCCGCCACGCGGTGAGCCAGGCCGCGATCAACCGTTTGATCGTGCAGCACGCGCGGGCCGGCGCGCACGTGGTGCGGCTCAAGGGTGGCGACCCATTCATCTTCGGCCGCGGCGGGGAGGAGCTCGATTGCCTACGCGAGGCGGGCGTGCCGGTGGAGGTGGTCCCCGGCATCACCGCGGCCTGCGCGGCGGCGGCACGCTTGGGTATCCCGCTCACCCACCGGGACATGGCTCGCGCGCTCCACCTCGTCACGGGCCACGGCAAGGACGGCGCGGTGCCTGGGCTCGATTGGCGCGGTCTCGCCGCCGGCGGCACGGTCGCGGCATACATGGCGAGCCGCACCTTGCCAACCGTCGCCGCCCGCTTGTTGGCGGCCGGGATGGCGCCCGCGACGCCGGCGGTCGCCGTCGAGAACGCGAGCCGGCCCGATGAGCGTCACTTGTTCGGGACGCTGGCCGACCTGCCGGACATGCTGGCGAAGCAGGGGTTCGAGGGACCGACCTTGGTGCTCATCGGCGAAGTCGTCGGCCTGGCGGAGGCCGCGAGCAAGGCCGAGCAACGGGCAGCCTAGCGCCCTTGGGCGTATCCGACCGCGGCCCAGACCCCGCTTGCACGGGAAAGACGACAGCTAGATCTGTTCGACGCGAGGCGACAACACGGACAGGAACAGGAGTAGGGGGATGGCTGTAGCACTGGCTGCACATGACCGGCAAAAATCGGACGACGCACGTGCGTTGCGCCAGGCGATTCGGGCGGGGAGGATCACCGGTCACACCTCCGGCCTCGCCGACGGCTTCGTGCAGGGCAACGTTGCGATCGTATCCGCCGCCCACGCTCAGGCGTTCGAGCAGTACTGTCGCGGCAACGCGCAGGCTTGTCCGCTGCTCGCGATGTCCGCGCCCGGCGACCCGGCCCTGCCTTCGTTGGGGCGGGACATCGACATCCGGCACGACCTGCCGCGCTACCGCGTGTTCGCCGATGGTCGCTTGGTTGAGGAACGGACGAGCATCGCCCCGCTGTGGCGCGACGACCTCGTGACGTTCGTCATCGGCTGCTCGTTCACATTCGAGCGCGCGCTGTTGGACGCCGGCGTTCCGCTGCGCCACCAGCAACAAGGCCGCAACGTGGCGATGTATCGCACAACCGTCCCAACCGTCTCGACCGGACCATTCGGCGGCCCGCTGGTCGTTTCCATGCGTCCGGTAGCGGCGGCCGACGTGGCCCGCGCGTCGGACGTGACCGGCCGGTTTCCCGACATGCACGGCCGCCCCGTGCATCATGGCGACCCTGGCGCGATCGGCATCGCGGATCTGGGCGCGCCGGACTGGGGCGACCCCGTCGCCATCGAACCCGGCGAAACGCCGGTGTTCTGGGCCTGCGGTGTCACCAGCCAGACCGCTCTGGAAACGGCGCGCCTTCCGTTCTTCATCGCGCACGCGCCGGGCTCCATGCTCGTCACCGATCTTCGCCATCCCGCCCGGTAGTCCGCCCAGCCAGGAGTGCCGGATGTTCAACTGGTACGGCAACCTCCCTCCGGGTCAGCGGCGCACGTTCTGGGCCTGCTTCGGCGGCTACGCGCTCGATGCCCTCGATGTGCAAGTCTACAGCTTCATCATTCCCGCCCTGGTGGGACTTTGGTCCATCTCCAACACGGAGGCTGGCCTGCTCGCGACCAGCACCCTCATCCTGTCCGCGTTCGGCGGTTGGATCGCCGGGATGTTGTCCGACCGGTTCGGTCGCGTCCGGATCCTTCAGGTGACGATCGCCTGGTTCGCCTTGTTCACCTTCCTCTCCGGCTTCACCCAAAGCTTCGGGCAACTGCTGGTCACGCGCGGCTTGCAGGGGCTTGGGTTTGGGGGCGAGTGGGCCGCCGGTTCGGTGCTCATGGGCGAGGTGATCGCGGCGAAGGACCGCGGCAAGGCGGTCGGCTTCGTGCAAAGCTCGTGGGCGCTCGGTTGGGGTGTGGCGGCCCTGCTCGCGACCGTCCTCTTTCAGGTCCTGCCGTCCGCGCTCGCCTGGCGCGTTTTGTTCTGGATCGGCCTGTTGCCGGCGATCCTGGTGTTTTTCGTCCGCCGCTTCGTCCCGGAGCCAGAGGTGTACGTGGAGGCCCGGAAACGCGCCGCAGTCACGGAAAGCCAGGGAAGCGTGTTCGACATTTTCGGGCGTACTCTCCTTGCGACCACCGCCCTGGGTTGCCTTCTCGCGATCGGCGCGCAGGGCGGCTACTACGCGATCACCACTTGGCTTCCGACGTTCTTGCGCGCGCAGCGGCACCTGACGGTGCTTGGGAGCGGCGGCTATCTCGGCGTCATCATCGTGGGTTCGTTCATCGGCTATGTCACGAGCGCCTACCTGAGCGACCTGCTCGGGCGGCGGAAGAACTTCTTCCTTTTCGCGATCGGCTCGCTCGTGATCGTGCTGGCGTACACTCAACTGCCCGTTTCCAACGGTGCGATGCTGGTGCTTGGCTTTCCGCTGGGCTTCTTCGCGTCGGGCATCTTCAGCGGCATGGGCGCCTTCTACACCGAGCTGTTCCCGACGGCGGTGCGGGCCACCGGTCAAGGCTTCTGTTATAATTTCGGCCGCGGCCTCGCGGCGCTGTTCCCGGCCCTCATCGGATGGGTGTCGCGCTCCCTCCCGCTCGGCGAGGCGATTGGCCTGTTCGCGGCGGGCGCCTACGGCGTTGTCATTATCGCTGCGCTGCTGCTTCCCGAGACGCGCGGCCGCCAGCTGCGGCCGGATGGCGGATTCGAATCCCGCATCGGAGCGTGATGTTGGATCAACCATCACAGACGCGGTAGCTTGAAATTGACTGGCACGTCGGCGGTCGCCGCCAACGGGATATCGTCGCTCGTAGCCGGCACGAAGCGCCATTGCCGCACGGCGGCTGCCGCGGCTTCGTCGAGCAGCGCGTGCCCGCTGCTTCGGAGCACAAGGACGGAGCGCGGCTGCCCGTCCGCCGATACGTCCACCCGGAGCACCACGGACCCCTCTTCCCGCCGGCGTTGGGCGAGTGGCGGATAGGCGGGAGGGCGGTTCGTGCTCATCCCAGCCACCGGATGAGCCGCGACCACGACAGGTGAAGCTCGGGGCGGGGCCGACGCGAAGGCGGCTTGCCTCCGCTCGGCCGACGGCCGGTCGGAAGCGCCAATGGGAGCGTGCGCGACCGGCACCACCTTGCGCTGCGGCGGCGGCGCGGGTGCGGCTCGGGGAGCAGGAATGGCGGGGTGCGCGATGGGCGGCGTTTCCGTCCGCTGATGCGGCGGCGGCGCCACCGCCGGCGAGGGGACAGGGATGCGCTCGGGCGCCAGGCTGGGGATCTCCGGCGCGGCGTCTTGCGGAGTGCCAGGCCCGACGAGAGAGGCCGGCGGCGGCACGGCCTGCTCGGGGGCCGGCGTGGGCGCGGGTGAGGCTGCTTCAGCGGGCGCGGGAGGCGTGAAAGGCGTTTCGCCCGTCGGCTCGGCT
>CAXUIE010000343.1:0-2381 GCA_964250825.1 uncultured Acidisphaera sp.
CCGGCCTTGAGCTGGTCATGCCACGTGATGATCGCCTTGAATGTGAGCGGGCTCTCGCACAAGCCGCCGATCATCATGTCGCGCCCGGCCTCGATGCGCTTGGCGATGGCGATCTCACCCTCGCGGGACAGCAACTCGACGCTGCCCATCTCGCGCAGGTACATGCGGACGGGATCATCGGTGCGGCCGAGGCTTTCCTCGTCGACGTTGCCGGACTGCTCGCCCTCCTCCGCGTCGCCTTCGGGCTTCTCTGGCTTGACGACCGGCGCCTCGCCGTCCTCGTTCTCCTCGTTCTCGACGACCTGAATGCCCATCTCGCTGAGATTGGCCATTACGTCCTCGATCTGCTCCGAGCTGTTCTGGTCGGACGGCAGAACGGCATTGAGCTCGTCGAACGTGATGTAGCCGCGCTCCTTGCCGCGCGCGATCAGGCGCTTGACGGCGGCCGATTGCACGTCAAGCAGCGTGGTCTCGACGTCCTGGTCGGCGGTTACGGTATCGGACGCGACGGCGGGCTTTGTTGCCATGCTCAAGGCACTCCAAGATGGGATGTGTCCCGTTTACGGGACGAGAAAGCCGGTCGGCTCACGCGTCGGCCTCCCCTTGATCGAGGAAGGCGGAGGCCTGAGCCGATTTCAATCCAATGAGGCGACGTTGGCTGGCCTCGCTCATGCTTCGCTCGAGCTCACGGCTGGCCAATGCGATATCCTCGTTCAGCCGATGCTCGCGCATCAGGCCGTAGAAATGCCACCAGCCCGAGGCTGCCTCCGCCGGCATCGTGCCTGGACCGGCGCAGCCCGGGAGCGGAAAGGGCTCGGACGCGAGAACCGACGCGGTCTCGCGGGCCAAGCCGACCTGCTCCAGGTGGGCAATCAATTGGGGCGAGTCAAGCAAATCCGCACCCTCGACCCAGCCGAGCAGCGCCTCGCGCAGGCGCGCCAACGGCGCCGAGAACGGCAAGTCGGCGAACGCGTGCTCCACGTCGTGCACCAGGGCCGGATGGCGGACTAGGATGGCGAGCAGGATGCGGCCCCGCTCGTCACCCGTCACGGCAGGATCGATTGGCTGCGACGGTGCAATCCGGCGGAGCGTCTGCGAGCCCGAGGCGTTTCGCGGGCGATGGAGCGGACGGGCAAAAAAGCGGTCCCGGAATGCCCTGCGGTACGCGGTGGCCATCGGCTTGTTGCGGATCGCGCGCGCGGTCGCTTCCAGCCGCGATTGCAACGCGGCGCGCTGTTCGGGCACGTCAACGCGGACGCCTTCCTGCAGCAGGTCATAGATCGCGTCGGGCAGCGAGCGGGGCGCGTCGAGCCGTGCGCGGAACCGCCCCGCGCCCTCGCGGCGCACCAGGGAGTCCGGGTCGGCGCCCTCCGGAAGCGGAACCACGCCGAGGCTGCGATCCGGCTCGAGGTGGGGCAGGGCAAGCTCGGCCGCGCGCAGGGCGGCCCTTCGTCCCGCCGCGTCGCCGTCGAAGCAAAGCAGCGGGTGGGGCGACAAGCGCCAAAGCTCGACCAACTGTTCGTCGGTCAGCGCCGTGCCGAGCGGCGCCACCGCGCCCGCGAAACCGGCCTCGTGGAGCGAGATCACGTCCATGTAGCCTTCGACCACGACCAGCTTGGCGCCGTTGCGAAGGCCCTCCCGAGCCAAGTCCGCGCCGTACAGGGTCCGCCGCTTGGAGAACAAGGCCGTCTCTGGCCCGTTCACGTATTTCGGCTGTGCCGCGCCGAGCGATCGGCCGCCGAAGCTGACGATCCGGCCGCGTCGGTCGCTGATCGGGAACATCACCCGATTAAAGAACAGGTCGGCGAAGCGCCCACCTTCTTCCACCTCCCGCGTCAGCCCAGCTTCGGCCAGCCTCCCGGGCTCGATGCCGGCGCGACCGAGATCGGCCGCCAGCGCGCCGCGGCCCTCGCCGGACCATCCGAGCCCGAACCGCTCGATCGCGGCGTCGGACAGGCCGCGGTCGTGCAAGTAGTCAAGCGCCGGCCGACCTTCCGGGGCGAACAGCCGACGCTGGAAACTTGCTTTGGCCGCTCGCAGCACGTCGTGCAGATCGAGCCGTCGGCGCTCGGCTTGCGCCGCCTCGGGGGAGGGGCGAGGCACCTCGAGCCCGGCCTCCGCCGCCAGCTCGCCCACCGCATCGGTGAAATTGGCGCCCTGGCTCTGCATCACGAAGCTGATCGCGTCGCCATGCGCGCCGCAGCCGAAGCAATGGAAGTGGTCGTCGTACACGTAGAACGACGGCGTCTTTTCGCCGTGGAACGGGCAGCACCCTTTCCACTGCCGGCCGGAGCGGGTCAGCCGCACCCCCCCGGCCCCCAGGGCCGCGATCGGGGTGGGGGCGCGCAGCTGGTGGAGGACGCCCCGCGGGCGCGGCAAAA
>CAXUIE010000343.1:2391-3818 GCA_964250825.1 uncultured Acidisphaera sp.
CCCTGAAGAAATTGACCAGGAAGAAGATCGAGAACGGGATCGTCAGGCCGGTGTAGACCAGCATGACGGACGGCAGCGTGTTGATCAGCCCCGTCCGCACCATCTGCGTGAACAGCGGCACGACGAGCGCGCCCGGCGGCAGCGCCATCAGCCGCCGAGCCGCGCTCGGACCAGCGGGCCGGCCTTGGCCATGTCGAGCGCCGCCCCGTGCGTTTCCTTCAGCACCGCCATGACGCGGCCCATATCCTTGATCGTGGCCGCCCCAATGGCCGCGATGGCCTCGACGACGGCCTGCTCGGTTGCCGCCGGGTCGAGCTGGCGAGGGAGAAACCCTTCGATCACGCCAATCTCCGCCTCCTCCTTGGCCACCAGGTCCGGCCGGTTGCCCTGGCGGTATAGGTCAACCGACTCGCGGCGGGATTTCACCATGCCGCGCAGGGCGGCAAGCGCGTCCTCATCGCTGATCCGGTCGACGCCCTTGGGCCGCGCGGCGATGTCGAGATCCTTCACCCGCGCGAGGATCATCCGGAGCGTTGAGGTGCGCGGAGCATCGCCGCTCTTCATCGCGGCTTTGAGCTGATTCGTGAACTCATCCCGCAACGCCACCGGCGCCTCCTTCAGAAATGTCCCTCTATATAAAGGATGACACGCTTTCGGGCCGGAGCGCTTTTCCTTCTTGCGTCGCGGACGGCCTTGTTGCCGGAAATGACTTCCCATAGAACCGGGCCATGGTGAAAAGCATCGAGCAGATCATCGAGCGGCTGGGCGGGGCGGAGGCCGCCGCCCGATTGACCGGGGTCAGCACGGAGGCGGTCCGCAAATGGCGGCAAGCTCGGGCTATCCCGCCCCGCCACTGGCCGGCGGTCGTCCATGCCGCGGGCCTGTCGTTCGAGACCCTGTCCGGTCTTTCGGCGCCCGAACCGGGCGCTTGGTCGAAACCGGGCGGCGCGCCGGGCGAGGCGACGGCCGCGCTTGTTCTCGCCGACGGCTCGGTATTCTGGGGCCGCGGCTTCGGCGCCCATACGGCGTTTCCCGCGCCCGTGGGCGAGGTGTGCTTCAACACTGGCATGACCGGGTATCAGGAAACCCTGACCGATCCTTCCTACGCGGGGCAGATCATCACCTTCACCTTCCCGCACATCGGCAACGTGGGCGCCAACCCGGCCGACATGGAGGCGGTGACGGTGGCGGCGCGCGGGCTGGTGGTGAAGGAGGACCTCGGCGCTCCTTCCAACTGGCGGGCGGCGCAGCCAGTGCACGACTGGCTGCGGGCGCGCGGCATCGCCGGCGTGGCCGGGGTGGACACGCGGCGGCTGACGATCCGCATCCGCGACGGTGGCCCGCCGTCCGCGGTGCTCGCCTTTCCCCGCGACGGGCAGTTCGACATCCCGGCGCTCGCCGCCGCCGCCGCCGCCTGGCCGGGGCTT
>CAXUIE010000344.1:0-3818 GCA_964250825.1 uncultured Acidisphaera sp.
CAGCGGCGGCGTGGGCGGAATCAAGGATCTGCGCAGGCTCAAGCGCGCCACGGAGGTAGCCGGCGGACCCGCGATCGCGGGCGTTATCGTCGGCCGCGCGCTGTATGACGGGAGAGTTGACCCCGCCGAGGCGCTGGCGCTGCTCTCGGCCTGAGGGCGGACGTGTCAGGACAACGTGAACTCGCTCATCCCGCGAGCGAGCGCGTTCTCGTAAGGTCGCGCGATTTGCACTTGCACGCGAGCAAGGTAGCGCTTGTAAACCGTGGCGGGAGGTGCCGGAAAAGGTGCTGAAGCTGCGTGTCATTCCGTGCCTCGACGTCAAGGCAGGGCGGGTCGTCAAGGGCGTCAATTTCGTCGACCTGCGCGACGCGGGCGACCCGGTGGAGCAGGCGGCGGTCTACGACGCGGCCGGCGCCGATGAACTCTGCTTTCTCGACATCACGGCCAGCCATGAGAATCGCGACACCATCCTTGATGTCGTGGCGCGCACCGCCGCGCGCGTGTTCCTGCCGTTCACGGTGGGCGGCGGCATCCGCGCGGTAGACGACATGCGCCGGCTGCTTCTGGCGGGGGCCGACAAGTGCAGCATCAACTCGGCGGCGATCAGCCGGCCGGATCTCGTGAGCGAGGCAGCGCAGAAATTTGGCAGCCAGTGCGTTGTGGTCGCGATCGACGCCAAGCGCACCGATGACGGAGGATGGGAGGTGTTCACCCACGGGGGGCGACGCCCGACGGGAATCGACGCGATCGACTGGTGCCGCGAGACGGCCCGCCGGGGGGCGGGCGAGATCCTGCTCACCAGCATGGATCGCGACGGCACCGGCCAGGGCTTCGACATCGACCTGCTGCGGGCGGCGTGCGGCGCGGTTCGGGTTCCGGTGATCGCGTCGGGCGGCGTCGGCTCGCTCGCCCATTTCGTCGAAGGGGCGCGCGCGGGTGCGACGGGGCTGCTGGCGGCGAGCGTTTTTCACTTCGGGACGTTCACGATCGCGGAGGTCAAGGCGGCGCTGGATGATGCGAGCCTGCCGGTGCGGCTGACGCCGCGGGCCGTGTAGGAACCGGTTGATGGCCAAGCTCACCAAGAAAAAGCGTCCGACGAAGATCGCGTCGGACGCGCTGGAAACGGGGGCCGCTTCCGAGGCCGACGTGCTGGACCGGATCTGGTCGGTGGTGATGCAGCGGCGCGACGCCGATCCGGCGACAAGCCACTCCGCGCGGCTGCTCGGGCGCGGCACCGCTAAGGTCGCGCAAAAGTTCGGCGAGGAGGCCGTCGAGTGCCTGATCGAGGCGGTGGCCGGCCGTCGCGAGGCGTTGATCGCCGAAAGCGCCGACGTGCTCTACCATCTCATGGTGCTGTGGGTGGATGCCGGAGTGCGCCCGGAGGAGGTCTGGGCGGAGCTGAAGCGGCGAGAGGGCGTGAGCGGGGTTGCCGAGAAAGCGTCGCGCGCTCGTTTGGTGACCCTTGCCTGGCGGCCGGGCACGTCGAAAATCCCCTGACCGAAGCGAGGAGCTACCATGCCCGTCAGCGGACTGCCGCCCTACGACCCCGACAACGTGTTCGCCCGGATTCTGCGCGGCGAGCTGCCGAACCGGACCGTCTTCGAGAACGAATGGGCGCTCGCCTTCCATGACATCAACCCGCAGGCGCCGGTTCATGTGCTCGTGGTGCCGCGCGGCGCGTACTGTTCCTTCGCCGATTTCAGCGCGAGCGCCGGCACGGAGGAGATCGCCGGCTTCTTCCGCGCGGTCGGCGCAGTCGCGCGGATGCTGGGGATGGAGGCGCCGGGCTACCGGATGCTCGCCAACATGGGCGAGCACGGCGGGCAGGAGGTATCCCATTTCCACGTCCACCTGTTCGCGGGGTGCCCGCTCGGCCGCATGGTGCCAGGGCAATCGCTTGAAGCGGCATTGGATTCCGGCGCGGGCCGAATCTGATTTTGGGAGGCCTCTGGTGTGGAGTTTTCCCGAAGGCGGGCCGGCTTTGTTGGATCATTTCCCGGCTTTTGTGGATCCTCGCCAGCCCTGGAAGGTCGCGTTCCCGTTGTCGGAGATCCTGCTGGTCGTGCCGTGCGGCACGCTGGCCGGCGAGCGGAACTTCGTGGAGATCAGTCAGCGGCGGGGCACAAGCTCGACTTCCGCGCCGCCTGTCACCATTCGCGCGTGGCATTCCGTCGCACGACACGCTCAACGACGTGATGAGCGCACCCGATGCCCGAACCTTGTTCGAGTGCTTCACGAGCTGGGTGGAGAGCCTGTGCGCGGCCGAGCCCGACATCGTCGCCATCGACGGCAAGACCTCGCGCCGGGCGGGACGAGGCGATGCCCACCCGCTGCGCCTGGTCTCGGCGTGGGCGACCCGGCAACGCCTTGCTGACCGGATCGTCAGGTCAGTCGGGCGCTTGTTGCCGATCCGGCTGTGCGGTCGACGTTGTTGTAGTCTCTGCGCCTATCCTCCATCATCCGGCGCGCGTTTTCTTTGCTGGGATCCATGCTTGCTTGAAAGGGACGGCATGGACGCACCACTCAACTGCTGTGAAGCAGCATCAACGCGTCCGCGACCGTGAGGCCCGAGCCATCCGCGTGGAGGATCACCGGGTTCAACTCCATCTCGGTGATCCGCGCGCGTTGATCCATCGCGGCGTCCGAGACGCGCGCGATCAGTGCCGCGAGCGGGGTGATGTCGACCTTGGGCGAGCCGCGAAAGCCTTCGAGCAGGCGGGCTGATCGCAAGCCGCGCAGCATGTCGGCGGCTTCGCTTTCCGACACCGGGGCCGGGCGGTGCGCCACGTCGCCGAACAACTCCACCGTGGTGCCGCCGAACCCCGTCATCACGATCGGCCCCCAGGTCGGGTCGTTCACCACGCCGACGACGATTTCGTGGCCTTTCGGGGCCATGCGCTGCACCAGCACGCCCTCGATCGCCGCCCCCGGCCGGTGGCGCTCCGCCGCGCTGACGATCGCGCCATAGGCGGCCTGCACTCCGGCGCGGTCGGCGAGATGGAGGCGCACGCCGCCCGCCTCCGTCTTGTGCGGGATGTCGGGCGACTGGATTTTCAACGCCACCGGAAAGCCGATCGCTTCGGCGGCGTCCGCCGCTTCGGCCGCATTCTGTGCCAAGTGTTCGGCGGATGGCGCGATGCCGTAGGCGGCGAGCAGCGCCTTGGCGCGATGCTCGGTCACGACGCGCGGGAGATCGGCGGGCAGCGGGGCGGCGCGGTGGCGGACCGGCGCGGGTTCGGCCGGCGTCCGCAAGCCCTCGGCGAACGTGGCGAGCTTGCCGAGCGCCTGGCCGAGTGCCCGCAGGTCGGAGTGGAGAAAGATGCCGCAACGCGCGACCGTGTTGCGCCCGTGCAGGGAAGGGAGGGTGTAGCTCCAGGCGATCACCGGCTTTCTCTGCCGCTCCAGGATCGGCTTCACGCGCGCCGGGTCCAGCAAGACCCGCGTTTCGCTGGACAGCGAGCTCACCAGCACGATCGCGTCGATCTCGTCCGCGTTCTCCAGGAGCTCCAGGGTTTGCATCTGCATCGGCCCGGTGTTCGCACCCTGGGCGGTGGTGTCGACCGGGTTCTGCGCCGAGCCGTAGGGCGGGATAAAGCCGCGGATCTGCTGCTGCAGCCCGGCCGACAGCGTGGGCAGCAGCAGCCCGTTGGCCGCGAGCACGTCCGACATCCAGGCCCCGCCGCCGCCCGAGACGGTGGTCACCGCCACGCGCCGGCCGCCCGGCGGCGGGCAGGTGGCGAGCACGCCGGGGCGCGCGGGCGCCTCGGCGGGGGCGGGCGCCGCGCGGCTGCCGGAGCGGGCGCACCCCGCGCGGGAGG
>CAXUIE010000345.1:0-3810 GCA_964250825.1 uncultured Acidisphaera sp.
CGGGAGCGCTGCTGGACACGATGCGGGGGATCGTTTGGGATATCATCCTGAATGCCTGCGCCCTTGCCGACCAGCGCCGCGCCGGCGCGGAAGGGTTGCGCCAGCGCCTGCATGACACGTTCGCATTTGACGAGCACGTGCAGCCGCTTGCCCCGGCGTTGCGCGAGGCCCAGGCCCAGGCGTCGCGCCTGCTCGCCGCCTCGGTTCCCGTTGCCACTGCGGCGGCAACCGCACCTCCGGCGGCGCCACCGCCGCCGCCCTCATTGCTCCCGGACGAGGAGGTCGTCGAGGAGCGGACAGCCGAGCTTGCCGGGGCGGAAGCCGCCGCATTGCTTGCCGACCTCCGTGCTCGCCTGCTCGCGACACCCGATGCGCGGCTGACGATCGCCTGGCGGCTTACGCGCAAGCTCGCCGGGGCGGCGGCTTGAGCCCTTTGCTGGCGCCGACTGCGTCGCAGATCGAAAGGGCGCTCGACGAACTGCTACGGGAGAAGCCCGAGGCACAGGTGCTCGGGATGCGGTCGCCTGTGCGATGTGACTGGCCTCCTTGCATCGAGCGCAACGGGCGCTGCTTCCGTCTAGCCTGGTGCGCGTCGGAGCTCGAACTGCGCGAGCAACTGGACGAGCCCGGCGACGGGCTGATCCTACTGACGCCGCTCGACGTCGCCTCGCTCGGCTGCGACGTCGCGGCGCGTCTGCCGGGCGGCCGGCTTCGGCAGGTCGATCGATGGTCGGCGCTCAGGGGCCTGTTCAACGCCCGCGAGGTCGACCCGCGCTTGCGCCCGCACCGATGGCTCGCCGACCTGCTGCTAGATTGCGTTCCGCCATCCGGCTATCGACCGGCACGGGGGGCGACGTTGGATCTGGAAACCGTCTGGCAGGCGTTGGACGAATACATCCTCGGCTTCCCAGAAGGGCGCACGGATCTCGCGGCAGTGCTCCGGTGGTCGCTCGATCCGGCTCTGTCGAATCGGCTCGAAAGCCTCCCCGATGAGGCGCGGCACGCGTTGCGTGAGCGCCTGGAAACGACGGGGGAGCCCGGAGCGTCGCTTGTGCTCGCCGCGGCAGAGGCCGGGCGCGGAACCGATGCGTTGCCGATCGGCTTGGCCTGCGGCGTGCTGTTCGGGGAAGCGGAGCCCCGAGCCTCGTTGCGCGAGGCAGCCGTGCGCCTCGAACCGCTGGTCGGCGGCACGCGCGTCGACGTACGCGCGGGAAAGGCGCTCGCGGAAGCGGCGCGGCGTGTGCTCCAAGGGCTCGATTCCGCCGAGGCAAGTGCGATCCAGTCCAAAGCGGCGGACCTGCTTGTCGAACTGCGCGCCGCCGACGCCGCCGCGCTCAGCCCCGCGCTTGCCCTCGGATTGGACGCGCGCATGGCCGAGGCAGCTTCCGCCCTCGCGGCGGTCGCGGTTTCGGCGCCCGCCAAGGACGTCCTACGCGCGTGGGAACGAGTGCAGTACGCGCGCGCGCACGACCGCGCCGCTGTACATCGAGAGCGGATTGATCGGCTGCTGATGGCGGCCCGGCTCGCGACGTGGGTAACGGACCCCGGCCGTGGTGCCGGCGGCGGCCTCGCAGTTCTCGCCCAGCTTTATGCCGCAGAGGGCAGTTACGTCGATCTGGCGCGCCACTCGCTGGCTGGCGGCGACGCGCTCGAGTCGGTCGGCGCAGCGTATGCTGATCTAAAGCAGGCGGCCGCCAAGCGGCGGGATATGGAGAACCGATCATTCGCGAGCGCGCTTCGCGAATGGAATGCGAGCGGGTCACAGGGTGCCGTCCCTGTTCCGGTGGAGAAGCTGCTCGCAACGGTCGTCGGGCCGCTCGCTCGAACGTGCCCGGTTCTCCTGCTGATACTTGATGGGCTGAGTTTCGCCGTGTGGCGAGCGCTCGCTCCGAGTATCATGAACCATGGTTGGAACGAGTGGCTGCCCGCTGGCTCGGACGCGCCGTGGATCGGGGCGGCGGCCTTGCCGACCGTTACCGAAATCTCCCGAGCAAGCCTCCTCTGCGGCAAGCTCACCCGCGGCGATCAAGCTTCGGAGCGGGCGGGCTTTGCTGCACATCCGGGCCTGTTGTCGGTGTCAGCCGGCGCTCGACCGCCCCGGCTGTTCCACAAGGGCGACCTCGGAAGCGGCTCCGAGCCGGCCGTTGCAGTCTTGGATGCGATTCTGGACGGAAGGCAGAAAGTTGTTGGTGTCGTCCATAACGCAGTGGATGCTGACCTTTCCGGCTCCGATCAGATCGCGCATTACTGGTCGGCCGAAACGCTGCGCCACCTCCTGCCGCTCATGCGGGCGGCCCAGGACGCCGGCCGTGCCGTCGTCGTCACGGGTGATCACGGCCACGTCGTCGAGGAAGGCACCTGCTATAGCCCTGGTGGCGCCGGCAGCCGCTGGCGGGATACCGGAGTACCGGAAGAGGGCGAGGCAGTTCTCTCCGGGGGCCGTTTGCTTTCGCGTGCCGGAAACAACACGATAGTTGCACTGTGGAGCGAAGGAAAGCGCTACAGCACCGTGAAAGGCGGCTATCACGGCGGCGTCACCCCCCAAGAGGTTCTAGTTCCTGTCGCAGTTCTTGGAGCAGGCAAACCGCCCACCGGATGGGACGAGGCGCCGCCCTCCGAGCCGGCTTGGTGGCGCGGACCGGATAGTTCTTACCGTTTGGCCGGCTTTGCAGAAGATGCGGCCGCTCGAGCCAGTGATCAACGCACACCGAAACCAAGACAGCCCGGGTTGTTCGACGAACGTCCGGCAACGTCGTACCCCGGCCTGACTGCCAGTCGTTCCGACCCCGACTGGATTGACGCCCTCCTCGAATCCGAAGCTTTTCTCGCGCAGCGCCGACTACTCGGCGGCGGTGCTTTGGACCGGAATGCGACCCGGCGGCTGCTGGGTGCCCTAAGTGCCGGGAGCGGACGTTTGTCACAAGCCGATCTGGCGCGAACGCTTCGTCTATCGTCCTCCAGGATCGCAGGCCTGCTTGATGTGGCTCGTCGATTGCTGAATGTTGACCAAGCACAAGTCCTCCGAGTTGAGGGCGGGGCTGCGGTCTTGGATCGCGTGTTGCTGTCTTCCTTGTTCGGCCTTCGGTCCGGAAGCGACTGACTATGTCGCCAGGAGGGCGAACCCAAAGGCCGGCGACGAGCGTTCCCCCGGCCTGCGGCCAGTCGCGTGTTTAGGTCAACGGCGCGCTCAGGTCGTGTCCCTGGACGTGGTGTAGGAACGCCGTCGGTTCCTCAGCGGGGCTGAGCCGCTTGTCAGGCTGCCACGGTGGGCAGGCTGACGGCGGGAACATCGCTGATCGGCGCGAGCGTCTCAAGGCTCATGTAGCGGCGCTGCACCGCCCACTCGTCATTCTGTTCGAGCAAGATGGCGCCGATCAGCCGAGTAACGGCGGCGTCGTTGGGGAAGATGCCGACGACGTCGGTGCGCCGCTTGATCTCTCCATTGACGCGCTCCAGCGGATTGGTGCTGTGGATCTTGGCCCGGTGCTCCTTGGGGAACGTCAGGAATGCCAGCACGTCGGCCTCGGCGCTGTCCATCAGTGCCGCCAACTTGGGCACCCGGGGGCGGAGCTGGTCGGCGACACTGCGCCACTGCTTGCGCGCCGCATCTGCGTCGGCCTCGGCGAACGCGGTGCCGATCCATGCCGACACGAGGCGGCGGTGGCCCTTGCCGGCATGGGCGAGGGCGTTGCGCATCCAATGCACGCGGCAGCGTTGCCATGAGGCGCCGACGACGCGGCGGATCGCGGCCTTCAGGATCACGTCCGTCAACGTGGTGGAATTTCGGAGGGTTGAGGTGGCCGCGGATCA
>CAXUIE010000346.1:0-3105 GCA_964250825.1 uncultured Acidisphaera sp.
GGTCGGTCGCTTGGAACGCGAACCCGGGCGAGGAGGCGCAGGCCTGCAGGTTGGGGAAGATCTGGTTGGAGAACGGCGCGACATTGGCGACGTAGTAGGCGTTGGGGGTCGGCACGTTGGGCGGGACGATCGGATAGTATTGGGTGTAGAGCGTCATGATCTTCACGCCCTTCGCCTTGAGCGCGGCGCATTGCGTGGGGTCGAGCGCCGCGAGCACTCGGTTCCCCCCCGCGTCAAAGTAGTCCGCGACGCCGTCGGTGACGATGAACAGGTATCGCAATGGCGACGCTTCGCTGGACCCGTCGCCCGCCGCTGGCAGCGTCGTTGTCATGTTTTGCAGCGCGAGCGGGATGTTGGTGTCAGCGCTGCCGCCGTCCACGGTCACTGGCAATGTCACCGATTGCGCTGCCTTCTTGGCCTTCTTGTGATCCTTCGTGGGTGGTTGAACGGTGTTGAGAGCCGCGTTGAAGCTGTAAAGCTCGACCCGGAACTGCGATGAAGCCGGCGATTGGTCGATCGTGTCGATCACGCCTTGCACCGCCTGGCTCAGCACGTCGATGCGGAGCGGCACCCCGTTCGCCTTCGCGACGCCGTAGAAATCGTCGTTGTTGGGGTCGAAGTGGCAGCCGAACGCGCAGTCCTGCCCTTGTCCCCGGTCGGGGCCGTGCTTGCTCGCGGAGTTCAAGGCGCCGAGACGCGCCATGTCGGACTGCGACGCCGCGATCGCCATGGAGGACGAGTTGTCCATCAGGATCGCGATGTCGAAATATGGGCTGTTGGTGCGGCTGGTCGAGGCGGTGCCGGACGCCGGCAGGGTCGGAAAGCCGAACAGGCTCGCGAACTGGGTCTGGTAGCTCGCGGTGTAGGTCACGGTCGCGTTGATGGTGCCGCCTGTCCGCGTCACGCCGACGCCGAGCGAGGCGACGGTGACGCCCGGCATCAGCAGGGCTTGCGCGTTGAAGCGCTTCATCCCGGCCTGCCGCGCCGACGCGAATGTCGTCGAGGGGTTGGTGACGTAGTCCTGCGCGCCGTTCATGACCGCCGACAGGGCGGCGGCGTCGGCCGCGAGATCAAGCTCCGAACGGGCCCAGACGACCGACCCGACATCGAACGCAAGGGCGACGAAGCCGAGCACGGGCGTGATGGTGAGCGCGAACATGACCGCCGTCGCGGCGCGGCGCTCCGCCAGCCGGCGCCCCCAGCGCCGCAAGCTGGCGCCGAACGTTGCCCTCCCGCGGCTCATTCCGTGTAGCCCGGGCATTGCGCGGACGCCGCGTTCGGGCCGGTGAGCCGGGTCCACTCGCTATCATCGCCGGTGCGGGGCGGCATGTAGGCCGTTTCGGTGAACTGCAGCCCGCCGCCGAACAGGTTGTTGAACAGCGGTAGGAAGTCGTAGGTGATGTCGACCACCACCACCGGGGCGGAGGTGAACGCATCGGTCGGCAGGGTGGTCAAGGTGGAGGGCTGCCCGTCGGGGACCGCGCTCAGCTGGCCGCACGGGCGGGTCGTCGCGACCCCTTGCAGCGCCGCGCTCCAGGCGGTGTTCGCGACATAGGTGCAGTTCGCGACGCAGCCCGGAACCTTCGGCGTCATCACCACGCTCGAGATCACCACGCCGTAGCTGGAAGCGGGCGCCGTGGCGAGGGTGGGGACAAGCGCGTACACGGCGGTGCTGGCCGTTGCCGCCTGCTGCAACGTCAGGACGTTGGTGTTGGTGGTGGTGGCGGCGAAGGTCGTCGCCATGCGGGCGATCGCCCCGGCGGCGGCGGACAGCCGCCACCAGGTGATCACCGCGTTGCTGACGTCGGTCAGCGACATGGCGACCACCACGAGGACGGGGGTCACCAGCGCGAACTCCACCGCCGCCGCGCCACGCCGATCCTTCGCAGTGCGCACCCATCGCCGCATCGATCAATACTCGTTCTGAAACGGGTAGCCGACCGTGACGCTCGCCGCCGGGAATCCGCCGGCTCCGCCGCCCCCGGGCAACGGCCAGCCGAGCGCGGGCAGGGCGTAGCTCACCTGCAGCAGCATCAGGCTGCCGCCCTGACCGGGATTGAACGGCGGCGGGCCGGATTGTCCGACGGGTGAACCCGCTGCGTAGTCGGTGACGGATTGCAGCGAGATCGTCACGTTGTTGCACGACAGGAATGCTTGCAGGACCGGGCAGAAAGTGAATGTTTGGAAATTGGCGGCGCTGCCCGAGAGGCTTTGCGTGCTGTCCACCGCCAGCAGGCGGGCGGCGCGGCCGCTCGCGAAATCGAGCGCCACCTCGACATACAAGCGGAAGCCGAGCGCCATCACGAACAGCACGAGCCCGAGAAACGCCGTGCCGGGGAGCGCGAATTCCACCGCCGCCGCCCCGCGCCGGTCGGTGCCGAGACGATAAAGGCCGCCGATCGCCGGCCGGGCTCGCTCGCGATGCCTCGCTCGTTCGGTGCGCATGGTCTCCACCTCGGGGCAATGGCGCCGCCGAGTGCGGGAGACTAATCGGCAGTCCTAAACGGACCGTTGACGCAACCGCGCGAGCGCTCCGGACTAGGCGTGCCCCCGGCGGTCTAGGCGGTGAGCGCCCGTTGCTCCCGGCAGGCGAGGCCGGCGAGGTCCGCTCCGCTGAGCGCCGCCAGCAACGACGCCGCTCCGGTCGAGCGGAGTGGAAGATAGCGCGTGCCGGCTTGCCGGCAGAGTCGCTTGACGACCGACACCGCCGAATGGCTGATGCAGTCGACCGGGAACAGCACGAGATGGGCGCGGCTGGCCAGTGCCGCGAGCCGGTCGACGCTTTCCTCCACCCCGCCGTCGTGGTGCAGCAACGCCGCGCCGGCACGCGCGGCCAGGGTGCGGAGGCGCGCGATGTCGCCGGGTCGGCCGCCGACGTAGAGGATCGACACGCCTTCCAATTCCAGGCTGGGTGCCCCGCTCTCGCCCCCGAGATCGAGCCCGGCTTCCGCCGCCCGCAATTCGGCCCGCAGCACCGCCGCCTGCGCCACCGCCGCCGCGCCTACGGCCCGCGCTTCCTTTTCCCGCGCCTCCGCGAGCGCCAGCCTCCGCTCGACCGCTGCGCGCCGACCCGCCTCCGCGCCGAGCCGTCGCTCGAGATCGGCG
>CAXUIE010000346.1:3115-3776 GCA_964250825.1 uncultured Acidisphaera sp.
GCAATGATCGGTGCGGGGAAGGCCTGATCGGCGCCGAGGCGGCTGGCGAGCGCGTCGCGCAGCTCGCGGATTTGCGCGTCACGCGCAACGATCGCGTCACGCAGCTGCGCCTGCTGGCGGGCGAGCCGAGCCTCGAGTTCGGTCCGCCCTTGTTCCAGCTCGTGGAGCCGGCGGATATCCGCACGGTTCGCGGCGCCCACGAGGTGCGACAGCATGTGCACCTCGCCGAACGCGTCGCGGATCAACGCGGGCGTGGTCGCGGGATGCGTCAAGGTGGCCCAGTAGGCGCCCGGAATATCACCCTGCTTGACGCTTTCGCGCCAAAGCGCCCGTACTTCGGGATCGGAGGCCGCCTTGCCGAAGCGGCTGACCGCGAGCTTGTGGCGTTGGTCGAGCGCCTTTTGCAGTCGCTTGGCGGCGATGTCGTGCCGGCTTGCGAGCGTGACGGCCGTGCCGTGCAACTCGTGGTCCGTCGCTGACGCGCTCGCAAGCCGCAGCTTGGCGAGGACTTGCCGCAACTCGCCCGTCGAGAAGCAGGTGCCGATGATGGAGCAATGAAGGCTGGCGTTGAACTCCCAGAGCCGCGTCCGGCGCGTGCCGGCCGGCTCCGCGTCGAACAGGTCGCGGGTGACGAGCGACGGCGGCACGGGTGCCGGCGCCC
>CAXUIE010000347.1:0-2918 GCA_964250825.1 uncultured Acidisphaera sp.
GCGCCCCGGTTGACTGGTGCCGGGCGGCGCTGCGCAGCGGCAGGGCGCGCGCCTTGGTCGTCAACGCTGGCAATGCCAACGTGTTCACCGGGCGCGCTGGCCGGGCCGCCTGCGCGGCGACGGCGGAGGCTGCCGCCGGCCTGGTCGGCTGCAAGCCGCGGGAGGTCTTGCTCGCCTCGACCGGCGTGATTGGCGAGGTGCTGCCGCACGAGCGCCTGACCGCGGCCTTGCCGGACCTGCACGGGGCGCTCGCGGTGGACGGCTGGGACGCGGCGGCGCGCGGGATCATGACCACCGACACGTTCCCGAAGGCATCCGTCCGCACCGCCCGCCTGGGCGACGCCGAGGTGCGGATCACCGGCATCGCCAAGGGCAGCGGCATGATCGCGCCCGACATGGCGACCATGCTGAGCTTCGTGTTCACCGACGCCAAGATCCCTGCTGTCCTGCTCGACACCATGCTCCGCAAGGGCGTCGAGGGCAGCTTCAACGCGACCACCGTGGATAGCGACACGTCCACCTCCGACACCGTGCTGCTGTTCGCGACGGGGCAAGCCAAGCATCCTGCGATTCCCTCGCGCGACGGCAGCAACGCGGCGGGCCGCCTCCTTCGCGACTTCCGGGCCAAGCTCGACGAGGTGCTGCTCGATCTCGCGCTGCAGGTGGTGCGCGACGGCGAGGGGGCGCAAAAGCTGGTACGGATCGACGTGACCGGGGCGGTTTCGGCGAAGTCCGCCAAGCGGGTGGCGATGGCGGTGGCCAACTCGCCGCTGGTCAAGACCGCCATCGCCGGCGAGGACGCCAACTGGGGCCGCATCGTGATGGCGGTGGGCAAGGCGGGCGAGCCGGCGGACCGCGACCGGCTTTCGGTCGGCGTGGGCGGCACCTGGATGGCGAAGGATGGCGCCGTGGTGCCGGGCTACGACGAAACGCCGGTGGTTGAGCACATGCGTGGGCGCGAGGTGGAAATCGCCATCGACCTCGGCCTCGGGCGAGGCCGGGCCACCGCGTGGACGTGCGATCTGACGCACGGTTACATCGACATCAACGGCAGCTATCGGAGCTGACGCATCCAAGGGTGGCGACGATCCTGTGTTTCAGGTGCGACGCCGTCGTGAAACGTCGGCGTGCGATACCGCGTTCGTAGTCATGACGCGTGCTTGGTCCGCGAGAGCAGCACATACTGTCATATGCGGTGGACACGGCTGCTTTGACCCGATCCGGCGCATCATCTAGTAGGTCAGTGCAAGCAAGACTCAGGAGATGGGCATGGTCGAAAAGCTTGTCATTCGCGGTGGCACCGTCGTCGACGGCACCGGCGGCGCGGCCTATGAGGCGGACGTCGCGATCAAGGGCGACAGGATCGCCGCGATCGGCAAGGCGCTCCCTCGCGGTGACAATGAGATCGACGCGCGGGGCAAGCTGGTGATGCCCGGCTTGGTCGACATCCACACCCATTACGACGCGCAGGTGACCTGGGCCAGCCAGATCAGCCCGTCCTCCTGGAACGGTGTGACCACCGTGCTGATCGGCAATTGCGGGGTCGGCTTCGCCCCCTGCCTGCCCGAGCGGCGCGACATGCTGGTCAAGCTGATGGAGGGGGTCGAGGACATTCCCGAGGTCGTGCTGACCGAAGGCTTGCCGTGGAACTGGCAAACCTTCCCGGAGTACCTCGATGCCCTGGAAGGGCGGCGCTACGACCTCGACGTGGCGACGCAGGTGCCCCATTCGGCGGTGCGCGTGCATGTGATGGGCGAGCGTGGCGCCAACCGCGAGCCCGCCACCGCCGACGATCGGGAGCAGATGGCGCGGCTCGTGGCCGAGGGGCTCCGCGCCGGCGCGCTCGGCTTCGCCACCTCCCGCACCATCGCGCATAAAACCCTCGCGGGCGACCACATCCCGACCCTGCGCGCCGCCGAAGCCGAACTCGCCGCGATCGGCCAAGCCATGCGTGGGGTGGGCGCCGGGTGGATGCAGGTGATCTCCGATTTCGACGACCCCGAGCAGGAGTTCGGCATCCTGCGTCGCGTGCTCGAAGGCTCCGGACGGCCGATGACATTTTCCCTGCTGCAGCGCGAGCAGCGGCCGGCCCTGTGGCGCGAGCTGCTCGACAAGGTGGCCGACGTCAATCGCGCCGGGTTCGACATGAAGGCGCAGGTGATGGGCCGCCCAATCGGCGTGATGCTCGGCTTCGAGATCTCGCAAAATCCGTTCATCGGCCGCCCGAGCTGGCGGGAGGTTAAGGACCTGCCCTTCCCCGCCAAGCTCGCCAAGCTGCGCGCCCCCGCGTTCCGCGCCCGCCTGCTCGCGGAGCAGACCGCCGACGAGGGGATGGGCTTGCGGCTGAATACCTGGGACAAGATCTTCCCGCTGAACGACCCGCCCGACTACGAGCCAGCACCGGAGGCGAGCGTCGCCGCCCGCGCCGCCCGCGAGGGCCGCGACCCGCAAGACGTCGCCTATGACATGCTGCTGGAGAAGGACGGCCGCGCCATCCTCTACCGGCCGATCATCAACTACGCCGACGGCACGCTCGATACCGTCAAGCTGATGATGGAGGACCCGAACACCCTCCTGGGCTTAGGCGACGGCGGGGCGCATGTCAGCATCATCTGCGACGCCAGCACCATGACCCACACCCTGACCCACTGGGCGCGCGACCGGACGCGGGGTGCGAAGATGCCGCTCGAATGGGTGGTGCGTCGGCTGAGCCGCGACAACGCGGCGGCGATCGGCCTGCACGACCGCGGCGTGCTCGCGCCGGGCTACAAGGCGGACGTGAACGTGGTCGACTTTGACCGCCTGGCGGTCCACGCGCCGGAGGTGCTCTACGACCTGCCGAGCGGCGGGCGACGGCTGGTGCAGCGCACGGACGGCTATGAGGCCACGATCGTCTCCGGCGTCGCGGTCTACCGCGA
>CAXUIE010000347.1:2928-3747 GCA_964250825.1 uncultured Acidisphaera sp.
CCCGCGCGGGGCGGGCTTGCTGCCCCCTCTGGGGGGGGGGGGGGGGTTCTCGGGGCCGGGCCAGGCGACCGGTGAGCTGCCCGGTCGGCTGGTGCGTGGCGCGAAGCAGGCCGAGACGGTGGAGCGGGCGGCGGCGGAGTAACTCTACATCGACGGCGAGTTGCACTCGCCGCCCAGCAGCAGGCGGCCGACCGGCTCGAAGTTGGCGAGGCGGGCCTGCGTCTGCTGGGTGAGCGGGTGCATGTCGCGAAAGCGTCGCTCGAACCCGGCGCCCGGGAAGATCGCGTCCGATCCGGCCGCCTTGTACGCGTAATCCGCCACCGCCGCCGCCGTTTCGATCGCGTGCAACGCCGCGAGGCGGACACGAAGCCGTGGCGGCAGGGGTAGGGGTGCCCTCTCGTCCGCCACGTCCCACGCCTCGTGCAGCGCCCCGAGCAGGAACGCGCGGGCGGCGCTCAAGCGGGCTTCGGTTTGCGCGAACTGGGTTTGCACGACGGCGCTGTCGGCCAATCGCGTGAGCCCGCGCGGCGTCTTGTCGCGCGCCAACGCGCCGAACGCGTCGAGCAGCCCGCGCGCGATGCCAAGCGCCACCGCCGCCGATCCCACCGTGTAGAGGCCGAACTGGGTGAAGGCGAACAGCTTGCCCGCCAAGGTCCGCGCCGACGGGTCCTCCCGCGTGCCGCTGAACGCCTCGGGAACGAACAGCTCGTCGACCTCGTAGCTATCGCTCGCGGTGCCGCGCAGCCCCATCGTGTTCCAATCATCGATGAGACGCGCCTGATGCGCCGGAAACATGAAGGAGCGCGTCACCGGGTTGCC
>CAXUIE010000348.1:0-3741 GCA_964250825.1 uncultured Acidisphaera sp.
GGTGAAGGTGCCCGAGGAGCATGTGGCCGGCGTGATGGAGGTGCTTGAGCGGCACAACCCGGTCGATCTCGACGATCGGGCGGCGAGCTACGGCGCCACCGGAGAGGCGACGACCCGCGCCGCAGCCGCCCCGGTCGCGACCGGACCCACGGCCACCCGCGCCGCGGCTGCCCCCGGCAACGCCGGCATGGCGACATCAAAGGGAGGCGGCACCATTCAGCTTGCGGAGGAAACGCTGTCGGTGGGCAAGCGTGCGGTCAATCGCGGCACCACGCGCGTTCGCCGCTACGTGGTCGAGACGCCGGTGCAAGAGCAGGTGTCGCTGCGTGACGAGACGGTCTCGGTGGAGCGGCGCCCCGTCGCCGACGGCCGCCCCGTCACCGGCGCCGACTTCACCGACAAGGTGGTGGAGCTGACCGAGACCAAGGAGGAGGCCGTGGTGTCCAAGACCGCCCGGGTCAAGGAAGAGGTGGTCATCCGCAAGGACGCGACCGAGCGCACCGAAACCGTGAAGGACACGGTGCGCCGGCAGGAAGTGGAGATCACCAAGGAGCCGGGCGTGGAGCGCACGACGACCGGCGTCACCTCTAACAATACGACGAAGCCAAAAACCTGATAAGAAGGGGCGGCTTCCGAGGCGAGCGATGCCTCGGAAGCTTGGCTTCGAGAAACGAACACTCATCCCGTCATCCGTGAGGTGCTTATGTCCATCATCGCTTGGCTCATCCTCGGCCTGATCGCTGGTTTCATCGCCAGCAAGATCGTCAACAAGGCCGGAGAAGGCGTGCTTCTCGACATCGTGCTCGGAGTAATCGGCGCGATCGTCGGCGGTTTCCTGTTCACCACCTTTGGCGCCACGCCGGTCACCGGGCTCAACATTTACAGCCTGTTTGTCGCGGTCATCGGCGCGGTCGTGGTGCTTTTCATCTACCACGCCATCGTGGGCCGGAGTTCAGTGTAGACCCAACCTCCCGTCATTCCGCGCGAGGCGGAGTCCAGGCTGGATGCCCGCTTGCGCGGGCATGACGGGTGGTGCACACAGACGACCACCTGGTCGGGATTAGTAGTAAAACGGGGCCCATGGTCCCCATGGTCCCCACTCCATCTGCTCCATCGCCGCATCCTCGTTCATCTGAGCGGTGAGTTGCCGTTCGTCGGCAAGTTGCTTCTGGAATACCTCCCGCCGGTAGGTGGCGTATGCCTGTTCGTTTCCAGCGTATAGGCAGCCGCAGATCGTCGGATCGGCGTAGACCCAGATCGGCTTGCCGTCGCGAGCCTGGCGGACGAAGTGATGGGCGGGCAGGCGCTGTAGCGCGGCCGCCCGTTCCGGCGTGTCCGCCGGGCGGAACTGGAATCCGGCTGCGGTCAGTAGATTTTCCTTTTCAACGATCTGATTGCTGCAAGCCGCCAAAAGGCCAGCAAGCAGAGCAACGGCGCCGGGAGAGAGCTTCATAGCGACTTTCCCATCAAGTCGATGCCGCGTCGCCGGCCCACGCGCCGCGCAAGGCCGCCGCCGCCATGTCCAGCATGGTGTCGGCCGCCGGGATGAACCGCCCCATGGTGAGGAATCCATGGATTTGATCGCCGAAGCGCACGCGGTTGACGCGCACGCCATCGCGCTCGAGGCGCGCGGCGTATGCTTCCCCCTCATCGCAAAGCGGGTCGTGATAGGCGGTGAACACGAGCGCGGGCGCGGTTCCGGCGAGCGAGATTGCGCGCAACGGGGAGGCTCGCCAGTCGAGCGCGTCGGCCTTGCTGTTGAGATAAAGGTCGATGAACCACTGCATCCCCGGCGTGGTCAGCAAGAGCCCCGACATTGTACGCTCACGCGACGGATAAGACGCCGCCATGTCCGTCGCCGGATAAATCAGCAATTGAAAGCAAAGTTCTGGCAGATTGCCGTCGCGCGCCATCAGCGCCATGACGGCGGCGAGATTGCCGCCCGCGCTGTCGCCGCCGACCGCGACGCGCGCTGGGTTGATGCCGAGGGCCGCCGCCTGCTCCACCACCCACCGCGTCGCGGCGGCGCTGTCCTCCACGGCGGCCGGAAAACGCTCCTCGGGCGCCAAGCGGTAATGCACCGAGACCACGACGCACCGTGCATCGTTGGCAAGGCGCCGGCACACGCGGTCGTGGCTTTCGAGATCGCCAATCACCCAGCCGCCGCCGTGAAAATAGACCAGCGCGGGCGCGTCGCTCGGGGGGGCGTCGATGCCTCGATAATAGCGCAGCGGAATGCCGCCGGCTGGCCCGGTGGCGGCGAGCGCACGGATTTCGGCGACCTCCGCCGGGTCGGGGCCGAACACCTCGCGGCCGCGCGCCATGTTCTCGCGCGCCTCGGCCACCGTGCTCTGCTCGAGCGGCGGCCGGCCGAGTTCGCGCAGCAGGTCGAGGACGCGTTGCGCGCCCGGGTCCATCGCCATGTCAGTCTCCTCCCATCCAGTCCGTGATGGCGGCTGCGACCTCCGCCGGTTTGTCGAGTTCCGCCAGATATCCGGCCCCGGCGATCTCGACGATGCGGGTCGGGCCGGTGAAGGCGGCCGCGAAACGACCGGCGTAGGAGCGCGGCATGACGCGGTCCTCCGCAACCCAGATCAGCAAGGTGGGCGCCTCGATCAGCGGCAAGCGCCGCTCGATGCGCGTGTTGCCGAGCGGCCAAAGGAAGCGCGCGGCCGCCTCGTTGGCGCGTACCTGCTCGATCGGCCACTCGATCGAGTTCGCCCCTTCCGGCATGGCCTTCAACGCGCGCCATTTCTCGGGGTCGGCGCACATGGGGGCAGGGACGTTGTCGGCGCGCTGAGCCCAGGGACCGGTCGCGGGGTCGGTCTCGTCGAACAAGCCGAACGGGCGATGAGTGCCAGCTTGCGCACGCGGCCAGGCCAGACCGCCGCCGCCTCGGCCGCCGGCGCCCCACCCCCGAGCTTGCGGCGAGATCGGCCCCCAGCTTGGGGAAGGTGCAATCGTGGCCGCGCTCCCCGCCTGGAAATCCGGGGAGCGAGGGGACGATCACGGTGCGGGACTTGGCGAGCTCGTCGAGAAACGGCACCCAGGGCGGCAGCCCGCCGAACCCGGCGAGGAAGCCGAGCTTGGGACGGTGGTCGGCGCGCCAAACCCGGGTTGAAAATCCGTTGACGTCGATGGTCCACGTCTCGGGTTCGGTCACCGATCGCTCCCCTCCCGCCGCGCGCGGTCAGTACGGCGCCCGCCCCGCTTTAAGCAATACTGGCGGCGGTGAAGTTGACCAAACGCGGCGTTTCACTTGGACGAAACGATCGCGGCGCTTAATCTGCGGACACCCAGCGGCGAGCATCTGCCCGCCGCCGGCGCCGGGACGGTCGGATGATCGAGAAGCTGAGAAACCAACTCGATCCGCTTGTCCGCCCCCCGAAGCGAAACACGATGGTGTACATCGTGTTGTCTCCCGGTTGGCGGTGCGGCTCATTCCCCTGCCGCGCTCCGGAGTTCGCGGAGCAAACCTAGCAAACTGTTAAGTGCAGGCGACGAACTGCGCCTCGTCGAGCGCCAGCACGCCGGCCGCGCCGTGGATGACTGTGTGGGCGAGCGCCGACGCTTCCGGCAGCAGGTGGTCGGCGTAGAACCGCGCGGTCCCGAGCTTTGCTCGGTAGAACGCGCGATCGGTGTTGTCGCGGAGCGCGAGCTTTTGTTGCGCGACCAGGGCGGGGCGGGCCCACTGGCCCCCCCCCCCCCGGGGGCCGCACACCGGGGGGCACCCCCCCGGGC
>CAXUIE010000349.1:0-3733 GCA_964250825.1 uncultured Acidisphaera sp.
GGCGACGAGGGCCGTCGTGAGAACGGGCCGCAGCCGTTTTTCCGCCGCACTCTGGGCCGCATCGGCCGGGCCCTTGCCTGCCGCGCGTTCCTCCTCGACGTAGCTCGCCAGCACCACGCCATCGAGGATGGCGATGCCGAAGGTCGAGATGAAGCCGATCCCGGCGGTGACGCTGAACGGCATGCCTCGCAGCACCAGCGCGGCGATGCCGCCCGTCGCCGCCATCGGCACGTTGAGGAAGATCAGCGCGGATACGCGCACGCCTCCGAAGTTGATATACAGCAGCAGGAAAATCAGCGCGAGCACGGCGGGGACGACGACGGCGAGCCGGGCCGACGCGCTTTGCAGGTTCTGAAACATCCCGCTCCATTCCACCGTGTAGTTGTTGGGCAGCTTCACCTGGTCCGCCACGGCCTTCTGCGCGGCGGTTACAAAGCTCTGCACGTCGCGCCCTTGGACGTTGATGTCGACGTCGATGCGCCGCTTCAGCTTGTCGCGGCTGATCTGCGCGGGGCCGTCGGCGACGGTGACGTTTGCAATTTCGGAAAGCGGCACCGCCTGTCCATTCGCCAATCCCACCGGGAGTTCGCGGATCCGCTCGGCATCGCTACGCGCCTCTGGCGGCAGGCGGACTACGATCGGCGTCTCGGTCTCGTCCTGGCCGTAGACGGTGCCCACGGTGCGTCCGCCAACCGCGCCGACCACCGCGAGCACGTCCGACGCGTTGAGTCCGTAGCGCGCGAGCTTGGCGCGATCCACCTGAACGGTCAGCGCGGGCAGGCCGCCTTCCTGCTCCGATCGCACGTCAGCCGCCCCCTTGATCGCCTGGACCACGCGCACCGCCTTGTCGGACAAATCGCGCAATGTCGCGAGGTCCGGGCCGTAGAACGTCAGGGCCACATCGGAGCGCACGCCCTGCAGGAGGTCGTCCATGCGCATCTGGATCGGTTGGGAGAACTCGAAAGAAACGCCCGGGATCGCCGCCTTGACCTTCTGCTCCATCGCCGCGCGAATGCCCTCCTGAGTGTCGGCCGTCTTCCAGTGGCTTTTCGGCTTGAGGATGACGTAGGTGTCGGTGCTCTGCACGCCCATTGGATCGGTCGGTGTCGCCGCGCTCCCTGTCTGCGACACCACCGTCGTCACGTCGGGGAAGCCCCGCAATACCTTTTCTATCTCCGTGGCGGTGCGGATCGAGGCGTCGAGATTGATGCTCGGCAACTTGTTGGACGTCACCACGATTGCACCTTCCCCAAGCTGGGGGATGAACTCGCCGCCGAGCCGGGTGGCCAGGAACACCGATCCGGCGAACAGTCCGGCGGCGAGGCCCACGGTCAGCCAGGGGTGCGCCGAGCTACGTCGCAGCACCGGCGTGTAGCCGCGGCGCGCCAAGCGCACCAGGAAGGTATCCCGCTGCGCCGCCCGGTCGCTCAGGAACGCCGCCGACATCGCGGGCGTGACCAGCATGGTGACCAGCAACGCGCTGACGAGTGCCAGCATGACCGTCAACGCCATCGGGCGGAACGTCTTGCCCTCGATGTCCTGCAATGTCAGGACCGGCACGTAGACCAGCGTGATGATGGCGACGGAGAACAGCACCGGCCGCGCCACCTCCGCCGCGGCGCGGGGCACGACCTCCATCACGTTTCCCTTGCCCCCGTTCTCCGACTGGCGGCGCAGCACGTTCTCCACCAGCACGACCGCGCCGTCCACGATCAGCCCGAAATCGAGCGCGCCAAGGCTCATCAGATTGCCGCTGATCCCGAATGCGCGCATTCCGGCGAACGCCATCATCATGGCGAGCGGGATGACCATGGCGACGATCAGCCCCGCGCGGAAGTTGCCGAGCATCAATAACAGGATGCCCACGACCAGCAGGGCGCCCTCGCCCAGATTGTGCGCGACGGTGTGGATGGCGCGCTGGATCAGGTCGGAACGATCGTAGAAGGTGTGGATCTCGACGCCGGGCGGCAGCGTCTTTTGCACCTCCGCGATCTTGGCCTTGAGCGGCCCGAGCACCTCGCTCGCGTTCAACCCGAACTGCATGTCGGCGACGCCGAGGATGGTTTCGCCTTCGGCATCACGGGTGACCGCGCCAAGCCGCACCTTGGGCGCCAGCTTTACGTCCGCGACGTCACCCACGGTGACGGGCACGCCGCCCCCGGGCGCCGTCTTGAGCACGATGCTGGCGATGTCGGACCGGCCTTGCGCGAGTGCGAGCCCGCGGACGATCTCCTGCTCGTCGTTGCGCTCGATATAGGCACCGCCACGGGCGGTGTTGTTGGATCGGATGGCCGCGAACACCTGCGGCAGGTTGATGCCCTGCGCCCGCAACCGCTCGGGCGAGACCCGTACCTCGAAGGTTTGGAGGTCACCGCCGTAGATGTTGACATCCACGATCCCGGGCACGAGGCGCAGCTGCGGCACGATGCGCCATTGCAGCATTTGATAGAGCTGCATCGGGGTGTACCCCGGGCCGCGCAGCTCGAATTCGAGGATTTCGCCAAGCCCGGTCGCGAACGGGCCTTCCGTGGGCGTTCCGACCCCCGGCGGCATCATTGCCTGCGCCTGTTGCAGCCGCTCGAACACTTGCGCGCGGGCGGTCTCCACGTCCGCTCCGTCCTCGAACGTGACGTAAACCGCCGACAGCCCGAAGCGGGACTTCGACCGCACGTCCTGGAGCAGCGGCAGCCCCGCCATCTGCGTCTCGATCGGGATGGTGACAAGGCGTTCGACCTCCAGCGGGCCGAGGCCGGTCGCCTCCGTCAGGATCAGCACCTGCTTCGGTGAAATGTCCGGCACCGCATCGATGGCGAGTTGGCGGAGGTTGAACCAGCCGGCCGCGAGCACGCCCAACGCCAGGACGAGCACGAGCCAGCGGCGGGCGACCAACGCCGCGAAGAAGCTTTCCACCGGTGATCAGCCGCCGCCGAGCATGGATTTCTGCAACAACGCCTTCAGCTCGAAGCTGCCTTGCGTCACCACCTGCCCCCCAGCGGGCACGCCGCTGCGGAGCTCGACCCAGTCCTGTCGCTCCACGCCCACGCTCACGTCGTGGCTTTGAAACCGGCCGCCACCCAACGGGGTGAATACCACGCGCTTGTCGGCGACCATCTGCACGGCAGCGGACGGCACCACCATCGCATCGCGCCCGGTTTGACTGGTAACCGTTACCTCGACGTACATGCCAATCCGTAGCGCCCGGTCGGGGTTGTCCAGGCGAATGCGGGCGGCTAGCGTGCGGGCCTGCTGGTCAAGTGCGGCGCCGAGCGTTGCGACCCGGCCCTCCCAGCGCCGGCTGCCGCCCGGCAAGGTGACGGAAACCGGGTCATTGACGGCAACCTGCGCAACCGCGGCTTCCGGCAACTGCGCGAGCACGAGAACCACCGATAGGTCGGCTACCGTGAACGCCTCGCGCGAGGGATCGACAACCTCTCCCGGCGTCGCGCCGATGGAGGCGACGCCCCCGTTGATCGGCGACACCCGGCTGGCCATACCTGGGCTGTCGCTCGGGTTCAACCGCCGGATCTCCACCTGCAAGGCCGTGGCTCGCGCCCGTGCCGTCTCGGCCGCGGCGACGGCCTGCGCCAGCACCAGGCGCCGCCGCTGGGCTTCGGCGCGAGCAAGCGAGCCATCGCGGGCCAGCAGTTCCCCTCGTCGCAAGCCATCGCGGGCCCCCCCCCCCCCCCCGCAGGGGTACCCGCCCCCCGCGGTTTGCGCCCCCCCGGCCCGCCCC
>CAXUIE010000350.1:0-3727 GCA_964250825.1 uncultured Acidisphaera sp.
GGATCGATCGAACCAGCTGCAACAACTCCATCGCGCCCGCCTTGAGGCTCAGGCCCTGGCGGAAGCGCCCGCTCACCAACGCGGTGCAGTGCTCCGAATAGGCGTCCACCGGGAAAGCCGGCCCAAAGAACTCGGCCAGCGCCGCCCGATTGCGGTCGCGCGGGTGCCCGATCATCCCGCGATGGAACTCGTCGGTCATCTAGTATCCGAGCCGCCGGCAAGCGCCGAAGACCGCCGCCTTGTGCAGGGCTTCGGGGTCGAGGAGGGTGCCGTCCATGTCGAACACGACGGCGGCCAGCCCGGCCGGCCACATCAACCCACCCGCAGCAGCCTGGCCCCCTCGCGGCGGAGCCAGGGCACCGCGATCGCGGTATGCGGGGTCAGTTGATCCACCAGCGCCCAGAACCGCCTGCCGTGATTCATGTGGCGCAGGTGCGCCACCTCGTGCGCCGCGACGTAGTCCTGCACGAAGCCGGGCGCCATCACCAGCCGCCAACTGAAGGCGAGGGAGCCGTTTGTCGCGCAACTGCCCCAGCGCGAGCTGGTGTCCTTGACGGTGATCCGGCGCGGCTCGGCATTCGCCATGCGCGCCTTCTCCGCCACGATCCGGACCAGCCGGCGGCGCGCCTCCGCGCGCAGCAAGTCGGACACGCGACGGGACAGGAACTCGGGCGCGCCGGAAACGCAGATCGCCCCATCCTCAAGCCAAGCGCCCCCGCGTCGGTCGGGCACATGCCGGATGGGGTACTCGACACCCTCGAGCGGAACCAGCGCGCCGTCCACGAACGCGATCGCGCTCGGCAGCGCGGCAATGCGGTCGGCCACCCAGCCAGCGTGGCTCATCAGCAGCGCCATACCCGCACCCCGGCCGGCACGGGGTGGCAAGGTCACCACGACGGCGCCCTCGCGCGGGTCGATGCGCAAACTAATCCGGCGCGCCCGCGAACTTCGCCGCCATGCCACCCTTGCGGGCCCACCCGGCAGCGCGACCGTCTCGTCGTCGGGCACATTCATTGTCTTCCAAAAAGTCCCTTCGGCGCGATTCGTCAATGAAGTTGGCTTGAGCGCCTCAATCAAGCCACGTAATGCTACTTTATAACACGGGAGCTCGCGATGCGGCGCAGGCGTTTGCTCCTCGGCTTGGCGGCGGCCCCGTTCGTCGCGCGGGCTAACCAGCCGCTGGCGGTTGTCGCGAGCTTCTCCGTGCTGGACGACATGGTTCGCCAGATCGGCGGCGATGCGGTCACGGTGACAGCCCTGGCGCCGGCGGATGGCGACGCGCACACCTACCAGCCTCGTCCCTCGGACCTGCTGGCGATCAAGTCGGCGGGGATGGTGGTGTCCAACGGCCTCGGACTCGACGAGTGGATGGGGCGATTGCTGGCCAGCGCAGGCGGCAGCGCCGTTCGCGTGACGGCGGCCCGCGCGGTAACACCCCGGCACATGACCGAGGAGGGCAGGACCATTCTCGATCCGCACGCCTGGCAGGACGCGCGCAACGGCGCTCTTTACGCCCGCGCCATCGCCGACGGACTGGCTAAGGCCGATCCGAGCCGGGCGGCGCTGTTCAACGGCCGGGCTGGCGGCTACGTGCGGTCGATCAACGAGACCGACAGCTGGATCGCCGATACGCTGGCGCCCATCCCGGCCGCCAAGCGCAAGATCATCACCAGCCATGACGCGTTCGGCTATTTCGGCGCGCGATACGGCGTCATGTTCGAGGGAGTCCAGGGCGTCAGCACCGAAGGCGAACCATCCGCGCGGGACCTGGCCCGGCTCGCGGCACAGATCAGGCGCGATCACATTCGCGCCGTGTTCGTCGAGAACATGACTGATCCGCGCATCGCCCAGGCGCTGGCGCGCGAAGCGGGCGCGATCGTCGGCGGCACCGTCTACTCCGACGCGCTGTCATCCCCGGGCGGCCCGGCGGACACGTATCTCAAGATGTTTCGCCACAACGTCCCGCTGTTCGCCGCCGCGATGGCCCAGAACGAGAGTTAAGCGACGCGGGCCAGTTGCAGGCCGCAGGCGTCGAAGGTCGCGAACAGGCGCGCCTGCTCATCGGCTCCGAGCGGCAGGTGCGGCGGCCGCATGTTGAGCCATGCGGCATCGGCGGTGTGACGGACCATCAGGGCTTTCAGCCCGGGGATCAGCGGCACCGTCGTCACCGCCCGGCGGGTCGCGGTTAGCACGATTTGCGCTTCGCCTCCCTCCGGCCCGTTCCACCCGGCGTAGACCCGCGCGCCGACGGCGCTGTTCACGTTCGCCGCCGCCGTGATGCAGCCTGCCCCGCCCAGCTTCAGAATCTCATGCAGGCCGTCGTCATAGCCGACATACACCTCGAAGCCTTCCGGGCCGTACTCCCGCACCATGGCGCTGCTGTTGGCGAAGTCGCCGCTGCTGTCCTTGGCTCCCTTGATGACGCCAGGGTAGGCTCGCAGCAGCCGCCCAATCAGGCCGAGGGTGAAGGGCACCGCGGACTGCTGGGGAAAGTTATAAAGGTATATTCGCGGCGCGCCGCCGGTGCGCTGGACCACTTCGCTGAAAAAGGCGAACAGGCCGTCCTCGCTCGGATTTTTGTAGAAGAACGGCGGCAGCACGAGAACGCCCGGGCAACCGAGCTCCGCCGCCTTGCGGGTGAGCAGCGCCGTGTCGGTGAGCGCGGGCGTGCCGGTGCCGGGCAGCAGCTTGCCGGCGGGTATCCCGCGCGAGACCAGGCCCTCCATCACCGCGATCCGCTCGCCGATGCCGAGGCTGTTCGCCTCACCCGTGGTGCCGAGGATGCCGAGGCCGTGACAGCCGTTGCCGAGCAGCCAGCGGCAATGGCCGGCCATGCGCTCGAGGTCGGGAGACCCACTCGCCGCCATGGGCGTGAGCACGGCCGCGTTGATTCCCCCGAACAAGGCGTCCCGCATCATCGCCGATCCTCCTCAGCCGCGCGGCGCGCGCGCCGCTGTCGGCCTGGCCACGCGACCACATGGTGCTCGAACGGCCCGGCGCGCCGCGCGCGCCCTGCCCGGCCGCGCACGGAGATGCCAGCTGCGTGAACCGTGTCCGGATCGCCGGACACCAGCGGGTGCCACCAAGCCAGCCCTTTTCCTTCCGCGACGCGCCGGTACGCGCAGGAGGGCGGCAGCCAGTCGATGGCGCGGACCGTCTCGGCGGTGAGGCTCACGCAGTCCGGGACGCGGCGGGTCCGGTTGGCGTAGTCGCCGCATTTTCCCGTCTTCAGGTCTAGCAGCCGGCAGGCCACGTTCGTGTAAGCGAGGCGGTTGGTGTCCTCGTCGCGCAGCTTGTGCAGGCAGCAGCGGCCACAGCCGTCGCACAAGGACTCCCACTCCTCGCGGGACATTTCCTCGAGCTGCTTGTTCTTCCAGAACGGCGCCGACACGGACACAAGCGCATCGTAGCTTTCTCTCCCGCGCGACGAAAGAGCCGTGGCTGGAGACGCAGTCCGCGTGTTGGCTAGGCTTCTCCCGAGATCCGTCCTCCCTTGACACCCCGTCGCGCCGCCTGTTTTCCCCAGCCATCCGAGGTGTCATGGTCGTCACGCGGCTTGCCCAAGGCGGCGTGCAGCAGCCAGACCGGCAGCGCAAGCAATCCGACGCAAGCGCCCGCGTAAAGCGCCCCGGCCGGGCCGCCGGCTAGGTCGGCCGCATGGCCGCACAGCGCGGGCGCGATCGCGTTGCCGGCGTAGTAGGTCGTGTAGAACAGCCCCATGCCGACG
>CAXUIE010000351.1:0-3722 GCA_964250825.1 uncultured Acidisphaera sp.
CATCAACGCCGGCCAGCCGCGCACCACGCTCACCGTGGCCAACACTGGCGACCGTCCGATCCAGGTCGGCAGCCACTACCATTTCGCCGAGGCGAACCCGGCGTTGCAGTTCGACCGCGCCGCCGCCCGCGAAGGCCCCGCGCAACCTGCCGATCTGCGCGGGCAGCCGACGCCCCCGGCCCGCGACGGCGGTGATCAGCGGCGGCAAGGCGCCGCTCCGGTCCTGCCGCTCGAGCAGCGCCTGCGAATCGCGGATCTCGGCGTCGCTGCCCGCCGGCAGGTCGAGGGAGCGCAGCACGGCCCGGAGCGTTTCGGGCGACACGTCGTGCATGTCGCCGAACGCGTCGCGCCAGCGCGGCGCTACCCCGGCGGCGTCCGCGAGGGCCAGAAGGTCGGCATCGCTCACGACGCGGGCTCGGCGAGGTAGGCCACCGTGCTGAACGCCGGCAGCGCGCCCTCCGGCACCACGCGGGACATCTTCTCGCCGGTGCCGTAGAGCATCTCGCCTGAAAGGGGACCGACCGGCACCGGTGCGGCGCCCAGGTTGATCGCCCCGGTGAGCAGCGCGCCGTTGCCGAGTCGCCAGCGCCCGATCACCGCCTTCGGGCCGATCACGTCCGCGCCCTCGCTCTTGCATCCCGCTATGCCGGGGACGATGAATCGATGCCGCAAAGCCAGCAGCTCGGCGTGCAGGGCTCGCGTGGCCGCGTGTTCCGGCTGCGCGGCCTCGTCCGCCGAGGGGACCGACGCGGCGAAAGTGCCGGCGGCGTTGGGATCGGGGATGGCTTCCCGCCGGGCGGGATCGGCGAACGCGGCGAAGCGCTGAAATTCGCGCCGACGCCCTTCCCGCACCAGCTTGGCCAGATCCTCATTGTGGTCGGTGAAGAACAGGAACTGCGTTTTCGTGCCCCATTCCTCGCCCATGAAGAGCATCGGGATGGTTGGGCTTAGCAGCAGGAGAGCCGTCGCCGCGCGCAGCGCCTCCGGGTCGGCGAGCTGCGTCAGCCGGTCGCCGAACGCGCGGTTGCCGATCTGGTCATGGTTCTGCAAGCAGATCACGAAGGCCGTCGGCGCCAGGCCTTCGCTCGATTCGCCGCGTGGGTGGCCCGAATGGGGCGAAACCTCGCCCTGATAGGCGAAACCCTCCGCCATGCAGCGGGCCAGCAGTCGCGGCGCTTCCTGAAAGTCCTCGTAATAGCCCTCCCGCTCGCCGGTGAGCATCACGTGAAGGCAATGATGCCAGTCGTCCGTCCACTGCGCGTCGAACAAGCCCGGCCGGAGATGGCTCGCCTTGTTGCCCTCGTGCTCGAGGATCAGATGCACATGGCGGCCCGGCTCGACGGCGCGGCGGATCGTCCGGGCCATCGCGTCGAGGAAATCCGGCTCCGAGATGGCGTGGACCGCGTCGAAGCGCAGCCCGTCGAAGCGATACTCCATCAGCCAATAAAGCGCGTTCTGCTCGAAGTAGTCGCGCACCTCGGCTCGGCGGAAATCGATCGCGGCGCCCCACGGGGTGGACAGGTCATTGCGGAAGAAACTGTCCGCGAACGCGTGTAGGTAGTTTCCGTCAGGCCCGAAATGATTGTACACCACGTCCAGGATGACCATCAGCCCCATCCCGTGCGCGTCGTCGATCAGGGCTTTCAACTGCTCGGGCGCGCCGTAGGCGGCATCGGGCGCGTATGGCAGCACGCCGTCGTAGCCCCAGTTGTGCTTGCCGGGAAAGTCGGCGATCGGCATGAGTTCGATCGCGGTGACGCCCAGTTCGCGCAGCGCCGGAAGCCGGGCCCGAATGCCCTCGAAGCCGCCCATGGCGCCCGGGTGCAGCTCATAAACCACCGCCTCGTGCCACGGCCGCCCCGCCCAGGAGCCGTGGCGCCATTGGTAGGCGCTCGCGTCGACCACGACGCTCCGGTCATGCACGTCGCCGGCCTGCTGGCGTGACGCGGGGTCCGGCACGACGAGGCCGTCAGGCAGTCGGAAGCCGTAGCGCGCTTGCGGACGGCAGGCGACAGTCGCCACCTTCCAGCCTCCCGCTTCCGATTGCATCGGGATCGGGTCCTGTCCCTCGACGTCGAGCGTCACGTTCGCAACCGACGGCGCCCAGAGGCGAAAACGGGTTCCACCCTTGCCGTCGGGCTCAGCGCCGAACGGCAGCGCGTGCTTGAATTCAGTCATTCGGTAGCTCCGGCCGTCAGGAAGCGAGCAGCACCAAGGTCGCGAGCGGCGGCAACGTCAGCAGCACGGACTCCTCGTGCCCATGCGAGCGGACGCCTTCGCTCCGGATGGTGCCATTGTTGCCCAGGTTGGACCCGCCATAGACGGCGGCATCGGTATTGACGACTTCGCGCCAACCGCCGCCGCGCGGCACGCCGACGCGATAGCCGAAACGCGGCACCGGCGTGAAGTTGCACGCGATGAGCGCCGGCGCGTCTCCTTCGTGCCCGTGGCGCAGCCAGGCGAACACGCTCTGCTCGCGGTCATTCACCACGACCCAGGCGAACCCGCCGGGGTCGCAGTCGCGGACATGCAACGCGCCGACCTCGCGATAGGCGTGATTGAGATCGCGAACCAGCTTCTGCATCCCGGCATGGCGTGGGTCGTCGAGCAGATGCCAGTCGAGCCCCGCGTCATGGTTCCATTCGCGCTCCTGCGCGAACTCGCCGCCCATGAACAGCAGCTTCTTGCCCGGCATCGTCCACATGAAGCCGAAATACGCGCGCAGATTGGCGAAGCGCTGCCATTCGTCGCCCGACATCTTGCGGATCAGCGAGCCTTTTCCGTACACCACCTCGTCGTGCGACAGCGGCAGCACGAACTTTTCCGAGAACGCGTACATGAGCCCGAACGTCATGGAGTCGTGGTGCCAACGGCGGTTGATCGGGTCTTCCGCCATGTAGTGGAGCGTGTCGTGCATCCACCCCATGTTCCATTTGTAATCAAAGCCGAGCCCACCGTCATCCGCCCGACGCGTGACACCCGGCCAGGCCGTGCTTTCCTCGGCGATCAGCGCAGCACCCGGGCAGCGCTCCGCGAGCACGCGGCTCAGCTCCTGGAGGAAGTCGACCGATTCGAGGTTCTCCCGCCCGCCGTGGCGGTTCGGGATCCATTCGCCGGCCTTGCGGCTGTAGTCGCGGTACAGCATGGAAGCCACGGCATCCACGCGCAGCCCGTCGGCATGGTAGTGCTCGATCCAATGCAGCGCGCTGCCGATCAGGAACCCGCGCACCTCGTTGCGCCCGTGATTGTAGATGGCCGTGTTCCACTCGGGATGGAAGCCTTCCCTCGGGTCGGCGTGCTCGTAGAGCGGCGTGCCGTCGAAGCGGGCGAGGCCGTAGACGTCCGTCGGAAAGTGCGCCGGCACCCAGTCGAGGATTACGCCGACCCCGGCGCGATGCGCGCGGTCGACGAAGCGCGCGAAGGCCTCCGGCGGCCCAAGCCGTGCGACGGGCGCGAACTGCCCGAGCGGCTGGTAGCCCCATGAACCGCCGAATGGGTGCTCCATGATCGGCAGCAGCTCCACGTGCGTGAAGCCCATGCGCGCGACGTACGGAACCAACCGCTCCGAAAGCATGTCCCAGCCGCACCGCCCGTCCGGCTCCGCCGGCAGCCACGACGCGGCATGGACCTCGTAGATGGAGATGGGCGCGTCCGGCGCCTGGCGTTGCTTCTGCTCCGACATCCACTCGCCATCGCTCCAGCGCATCGGCGCGGTGTCGGCG
>CAXUIE010000352.1:0-2610 GCA_964250825.1 uncultured Acidisphaera sp.
GTGCTTCATCCCGCGCCCTCGCAGGCACGGCGGGACGCGCCGGCTGCCGCGGCCGCCCGCGGTCCGCGGCCGAAGGCCGCGTAGCGGCGCGTTCGCTGCGCCGACGGCGCGGCTTGCATCCAAGCGGGTTGGGGCCAAACTCTTCCCGCGCCCCGATGGGAGTTGAGGAAACAGGATGATCGTCCGCCGCGATCGCGCCATGACGGCCGTTTCGATCATGCTCGACATCGCCTTTCACGCGGGGCGGGCGGGCACGGTCAGCGCGGCGGAAATCGCCGAACGGCTCGCCCTCGCGCGGCGCGGCATGGAGCCGCTGCTGCAATCGCTTTCCCGGGCTGGATTGTTGGATAGCGCTCGGGGGCCAAGGGGCGGGTATCGGCTAGGCCGGCCGCCGCGCGACATTCGATTGGCCGAAATCGTGTCGGTGGCGCTCGCCGAGGACGACGAGCCGGCCGCGAGCGGCCCAGCCGGCAAGTTGCACGGCGCGGTCGTCGAGCCCTTCTGGGCCGAGCTCGACGCCGACATACGGGAGCGGCTGCCGGCCGGTACCTTGGATGACCTGCTGCGCCGGGCCGCCGCGGCGGGGCTGCGTCGGCCGACCGCCGAGCCGATCACCTTCGCGATCTGACCAACGCGCGGGTGACGTGAAACGGGCTGGTTTTCCGGCAGGCCAGGGGAGATAGTCGCGCCCGCAAGGAGCGCCCGTCCGCATCATGAGTGCCTCATCAGTCCGCCGCCACCGCGCCGCTGACCTGCCGGCGGACCCCGTCCCCGCGCGCGGCCGCATGTTCGGTAGCGTGCTCGAAACGATCGGCGCCACGCCGCTGGTGCGGCTGCCCCGGCTGATCGCGGCCGAGGGCATTGAGTGCGATCTCGCGCTCAAGCTCGAGTTCTTCAACCCGCTGGGCTCCGTGAAGGACCGGATCGGGCTCGCGATGGTGGAAGCGGCGGAGCGGGCCGGCGAGATCACGCCCGGTGTCACCACCCTGGTCGAGCCGACCTCGGGCAACACGGGCATCGCGCTCGCCTTCGTCGCGGCGGCCAAGGGCTACAAGCTCCTGGTCGTGATGCCGGACGGCGCCTCGGTGGAGCGGCGCAAGATGCTTCGGCTGATGGGGGCCACGGTCGAGCAAACCCCGGCGCGGCAAGGCATGGCCGGCGCCATCACGCGCGCCGAAGCGATCGTCGCCCGCACGCCCGGGGCATGGATGGCGCGGCAGTTCGACAACGAGGCCAATCCCGCCATCCACGCGGCGACGACGGCCGAGGAAATCTGGACCGACACGGACGGCGGGGTCGACCTCGTGGTCGCGGGCGTGGGCACGGGGGGCACGCTGACCGGGATTGGGCGCGCCCTCAAGCCGCGCCGTCCGACCATGCGCGTGATCGGGGTCGAACCGGCTGAAAGCGCGGTGCTCTCGGGCGACGAGCCGGGGCCGCACGCGATCCAGGGCATCGGCGCCGGGTTCATACCCAAGGTGCTGGAGATGAACAGCCTGGACGCGGTGATGCGCGTGACCGAGCGGCAGTCGATCGCGGCGTCGCGCCGCTGCGCCGAGCTCGAAGGACTGCCGATCGGCATTTCCTCCGGCGCCGTGCTCCATGCCGCGTTGGAGCTCGCGCGCGATCCCGCCAACGCGGGCAAGCTGATCGTCGGCATCGCGGCCTCGTTCGCCGAACGCTATCTCTCGACCGCGCTGTTCGCGGGGCTTTGACCGGTAAGCGTGAGCGCCGACGCCATCCATCGGTTCGCGCCGTTCGTCGCCGCCCTCGGGCGCGGACAGGGCCGGTCGTGCGGGCTCACGCGCGACAAGGCGCGCGAGGCGTTCGGCATGGTGCTGCGGGGCGCGCCCGATCCGCACCAGGTCGGGGCCTTTTTGATGCTGCTGCGCTACCGGGGCGAGGCCGTCGACGAGATGGCGGGGCTGGCCGAAGCGGCGCGGGAGAGCTTGGGCGGGGAGCTCTCGGGCGCGGCGGATCTCGACTGGCCCTCCTATGGGTCGGGTCGGACCCGGGAGCTTCCTTGGTTCCTGCTGGCCGCCCTCGCCATGGCGCGATCGGGCGCGCGCGTGCTGATGCACGGGTCCAACGCGTTCTCGTCCGGCGTGCCGGTTGCCGCGGCGCTCCAGGCGCTCGGGATGTCCCCCGCTGCGGACCCGGCCGACGCGTCGCGCCGGCTTCGCCGGGACCGGTTCGCCTATCTGCCGCTCGAATGCCTATCCGCGCCGATGGAGCGGCTGCTCCGCCTACGGGCGTTGTTCGGCCTCCGCTCGCCGGTGAATACCGTCGCGCGGCTGCTCGATCCTGCTTCCGCCGCGGCTGGGATCGATGGCGTGTTCCACCCGGCCTACATCGCCGTGCATCTAGGCGTCGCCGAGCGGCTGGGCCGGCCTCGGCTCCTCGTCCTCAAGGGCGGCGGCGGCGAGGCCGAGCGCAATCCGGCCAAGCCGCTTGCCGCGCATCTCTGGGCGGCAAGCGCGGGCCGGTCGGAGCTGCTGTTTCCCGCCTGCGCGGCCGGGGTTGGCTGCCCGACGGGCCAAGCCGATCCGGCGCTGCTGGCAGGGCTGTGGCGCCGCGAGGCGGAGCATCCGGAGGGGGAGGCAACCGTGC
>CAXUIE010000352.1:2620-3283 GCA_964250825.1 uncultured Acidisphaera sp.
CCACGCATCAGTGCCAGGAGAAAGTGGCGGAGCGAGAAATCGACGTTGATGATCTCGACGATTTTCTGCGGTGGAGCCGCTACCCCACCTTGCTGATCGCCCATTTGACCTGCTGCGGCCCGTCCATCGGGCTGCTGAGCACCACCTGCTCGCTGCGACGGGGCTCCGGGCCGCCAAGGTAGACGCTTTCCTCGAGCGCCATCCGCACGCCGTCGGCGCGCAATCGCCAGCCGGCCCCGCCCGCGAGGCGGAGCAGCACCGCTTCCCCGTCCTGCTGGAGGCTCGCCCTGACGTTCGGATGAAGGTGGAAGCGCAAGGCGAATGGTTGCGGCGTGGGCGCCTCCACGGCGTCTTCCCCACGGATATCCTCGCCGCTTTCCGCCATGTAAAGGCGGCGGCGGTGCAGCGCGCCGAACGGCTTTCCCCAACCGTCATGACGCGCTTCCAGCCAATGCGCCCCGTTCGCCTGCTGTTGCTGCACGTCCACCTTCTCCGGGCGGCGGCCAAGCCCCTCCTCGCGCAGCTCGGACGAGTTGACGTCGGCGATGACGAGGGTCGAATGGGCAGCCGTCGCCCGCGTCGCCTCCCGCCATTCGCCGCTGCCGGCCGGAAAAGCGCCGCAGTTGACGATCAGCCGGTCCCGGCCGACCGACAACTCCATCG
>CAXUIE010000352.1:3293-3721 GCA_964250825.1 uncultured Acidisphaera sp.
CCCCACCCACCGGGGGCGGGCGGGCGCCACGCGGCCCCCCCGGGGCGGCGGCGGCTCGCCGCAATCGACCAGGAGGAGGCTGCGTCCGGCCTGCAATCGCTGAAAGCCACCGTCAGCGAGCGATGCGGAACCTCGCGCGCTACGTCCCGCTTGCGTCAGCACCAGATCGATCAGGGCCGCCTGCCCTTCCTTCGATCCGTTGAACAGCGCGAGGCCCCCGTCGCCATGGCGCAGCACGCGCAAGGCCGGGGCCATGCGCTCGATGGAGGCCGACAAGGCCGCCGGGGGCTGAACCTGACCCGCTTGCAGCAGCGCGCGGATTTCCGCGAGGTCCTGCAACGCGGCGAGGTGGGCGGCCGGGCTGCGCTCGGCGTGGCAACCATCCGGCAGCACCTGCCGACCGATCTCCTGGGGGAGGAAGCGGAGGG
>CAXUIE010000353.1:0-3712 GCA_964250825.1 uncultured Acidisphaera sp.
ATGTCGCGCCGCACGCGGGCCGTCACGGCGGGGTCGATGCGCGCGGTGGCCCAGCCGATGCCGTCCGACACCTTGGCGACCACGTGGCCCCACGGGTCCGCCACCAGCGAGTGGCCGTAGGTGTAGCGTGGCTCGCCCGCGCCGTCCGTGTGCTTGCCCCAGGTCGCGGGCGCCGCCATCCAGCACTGCGTTTCGATCGCGCGGGCGCGGATCAGCACGTCCCAATGGTCCTTGCCGGTCGGAACGGTGAAGGCGGATGGGAGAAAAATCAGCTCGGCCCCGGCGCGCCGTAGAGCGAGAAACAGCTCGGGAAAGCGCAAATCGTAGCAGATCGCGCAGCCCACCTTCACGCCGGCCGCTTCATACGTGACGACCGCGTCCCCGCCGCCATAGGTGGAGCTTTCGCGGTAGTCCTTGCCGTCCGGCGTCACGATGTCGAACAGATGAATCTTGCGGTAGCGCGCGATCTCGGCGCCGTCCGGATCGAACACCACCGTGGTGTTGAACAGCTTCTCCTCGCCGCGCTCGACAAGCGAGCCGCCGTGGACGTGGATCCGCGCGTTCCGGGCCACCCCGCGAAGGAACTCGTAGGCCGGGCCGCCCCCCTCGTTCGAGTTTCGCGCCGGTAATCGTTCCGCCTGCTCCCACTTGGCTCGCCGGTTGCCGCCCAGGCAGGTCCAGACTTCCGGCAGGCTCACGATGTCGGGCCGGTCGGCGGCGATCGCCTCATCGATAACGCGGCCGGCTTGCGCGATGTTGTCCGCCTTGTCGTGGCCTGGGCTCATCTGCACAACACTGACGCGCATCGACCCGCTCTCCTCGCATGCCCTCGCATCAAGCACGCAGGCGCTTGCGCCCGCAAGCGACCCCGGTTGGCGCTCGATCAGCGCAACCGGTCGAGCCGGGGCTCGGCCCTCGGCTCATGCCGATCGGGCCGCGGCGTGCGCCCGACATCCGGGCGGCGCGCGACGCGTCCGTCGTCGCGGCCATTGTCATCGTCCGGATAGCGCGTCGCCGGGGGAATGGGCGGCCGGCTGATCACGGGCTCACGCGCCCGCGGGCCTGCCACGGGGGGCGAATAGATCGCCTCGTCATACTGCGCGGGATGCACCGGCTCGGGCATCCGCAGGGTTAGGCTGCGGATCTCGCCTTGGATCTCGTCCAGCCGCGCCTCGATCGCTTCCAGCCTTCCCTTCACCCCGAACACCGCGAACGGCATGAACAGGAACGCCAGCACCCACAACAGGGCGGGCACCAGCACGACGATGGGACCCCACCAAGGCAGCCAGTCGGGCAGCGCGGGAATCGACATATACCCACAGTAGCAAACCTGTTCGGCAACGATCCATCATCTGCGTGCCGTCGGCCTGGATTTCCGGCGCTCGCCCGTGTCAAGTGCGGGCGATGCTGCTTCTCATCCCCGGCCCTGTCACCACGCACCCGGCGGTACGTGCCGCCTTGGCGCAGGATCTCGCCCCCTGGGACAACGATTTCCGCGCGGTCGTGGCCTCGGTCCGCGCGCGCCTGCTGCCGATCGCGGGAACCTCCGATCGAACCCACGCCGTCCTGCCGCTGCAAGGTTGCGGTCATTTCGCGATCGAGGCCTGCATCCGCAGCTTCGTCCCGGCGGGCGGCCGAATGATCGTACCGGCGACCGGCGCCTACGCCGACCGCTTCATCCGGCTCGCGCGCGAGACCGGCCGCGAGGTGGTCACGTTGCCGGTGGCGGTGGGCGCGTCGGCCGACCCGGACGCGCTCGCCGCCGCCCTCGAATCCGACGGGGCGGTCAGCCATGTCGGGCTCACGTATAGCGAGACGGGGTCCGGCATCGTGCACGACGCGCCCGCGCTCGCCGCTGCGGCGGGGCGGCTCGGCCGGCGGGTGATCCTCGACGCCGTGTCGGCGTTCGGCGCGATGCCGCTCGACCTCGGCAGCCGGCCCGAGATCGACGGAGTGGTGTTCACCGCGAACAAGTGCCTCGAAGGCGTCGCGGGGATCGCCTTCGCCGTCGCGCGGATCGATCGGCTAATGCCGGGGGTCGCCGGGAGCTGGTCGCTCGACCTGCACGACCTTTACACGCACGCGCTCCGTTACGGCTTCGGCAGCTTTCGCTTCACGCCGCCGGCGCAGGCGATCGCCGCGCTCGCCGTCGCGCTCGACCTTCACGACGCGGAGGGCGGGCAGCCGGCCCGCCTCGGCCGCTACCGCGCCAATCTGCGCGCGCTCTACGAGGGCGTCGGCCGCATCGGGCTCACGCCCTGCGTGCCGGTGGCGGCGCAAGGGCCGGTGGTGATGAATGTCCAGGCGCCTGCCGATCCGGCCTGGGACCTCCAGCGCTTCGTCGACGCGCTGAAGCGGCGCGGCGTCCTCATCAGCAACTTTTCCAGCACGGACGAGCCGAGCTTCCGGGTCGGCTGCATCGGCGCCGTTACCCCGGACGACATGGCGCGCGCGGTGGACGCGATGGACGCGGCGCTGACGGAGCTCGGGGTCCGGGAACGACGCGGCGGCGCTGCGGCCGCCTGACAGCACGCAACGGAGGGAACGGGTGTCAAGCGATCTCGAGATTGCCCGGTCGACGCCGTTGCGTCCGATCGCCGACATCGCCGCCCGCGCCGGCGTGCCCGCCGCCGCGCTCGAACCCTACGGCCGTTACAAGGCGAAGATCGGCTTCGATTTCATCCGGTCGTTGGAGGACCGAGCGGACGGGGCGCTGGTGCTCGTCACCGGCATCAGCCCGACCGCGGCCGGCGAAGGCAAGACCACCACCACGATCGGCCTGGGCGACGCCCTGAACGCGCTTGGCCAGCGGACGATGATCTGCCTCCGCGAGCCGAGCCTGGGGCCGTGCTTCGGGCAGAAAGGCGGCGCGACGGGCGGCGGCCGGGCGCAGGTGGCGCCCATGGAGGAGATCAACCTCCATTTCACCGGCGACTTCCACGCGATCACGGCGGCCAACAACCTGCTCGCCGCGATGACGGACAACCACATGTATTGGGGCAACGCGCTCGGCCTCGACCAGCGCCGCGTGAGCTGGCGGCGCGCCCTCGACCTCAACGACCGGGCGCTGCGCGGCATCGTGGGCGGGCTCGGCGGGGTGGCGAACGGCGCGCCGCGCGAGGACGGGTTCGACATCACGGTGGCGTCCGAGGTCATGGCGGTGTTTTGCTTGGCGCGCGACCTCGCCGACCTGCAGGCGCGGCTCGGCCGCGTGGTGGTGGGCGCGCGGCGGGACGGGTCATTCGTGACGGCTCGTGACCTCAAGGCCGACGGGGCGATGGCGGCGCTGCTGCGCGACGCGCTGATGCCCAACTTGGTGCAAACCCTGGAAGGCTCGCCCGCGCTGGTGCATGGCGGGCCGTTCGCCAACATCGCGCATGGCTGCAATTCGGTAATGGCCACGCGGCTCGGTCTCAAGCTCGCGGACGCGGTGGTGACCGAGGCTGGCTTCGGCGCCGACCTCGGGGCCGAAAAATTCCTCGACATCAAATGCCGCGCCGCCGGGCTTTGGCCGTCCTGCTCGGTGGTCGTCGCGACCGCGCGGGCGCTCAAGATGCACGGGGGCGTGGCCAAGTCCGAGCTCGTTCGCGAGGATGTGGGGGCGGTCGCGCGCGGCGTGGGCAACCTCGCCCGCCACGCCGAAAACATGCGGGCGTTCGGCCTGCCGGTCGTGATCGCCCTCAACTGTTTCACCGGGGACACGCCGGCGGAG
>CAXUIE010000354.1:0-3684 GCA_964250825.1 uncultured Acidisphaera sp.
GGAGCCTCATGCGCGCCGTTTCGTTTAATTTCCGGCTTGCCGCGGCGATCACCCTGTTGATGCTCGGGGCCGCCTGCGCCGCCCGCCCGCCCGCGAGCAATCCCGACGCGCTCGCTCAGTATGACGAAACGAACGATCCCCTGGAGCCGACCAACCGGGTGTTTTTCCGGGTCAACAACGCCCTTGACACCGCCGTGATCAAGCCGGCGGCCCAGGCTTACCGGTTCGTGCTGCCCCAACCGGTGCGCAACAGCGTCCATAACGCGCTCGTCAACCTCAACACGCCCGTCGTTCTCAGCAACGACATCCTCGAAGCCAAGCCGCGCCGCGCCGGCGATACGACCATGCGGTTCCTCATCAACACCACGGTGGGGGTCGCGGGCTTGTTCGATGTGGCGACCAAATGGGGCTACCCGGCTCACGAAGCGATCTTTGGCACCACGCTTGCGTTGTGGGGCGTCCCGGACGGCCCGTTCCTTTACCTTCCGGTGATCGGGCCCTCCAACCCGCGCGACACGGTGGGCTTCGGCGCCGACGTGGTCATCGACCCGTTCACCTGGGTGGGTCGGGGCGTGGTCGTCCAGGTGCTCGACTGGTCACGCTACGGGATCTCCGCCCTTGACACCCGCGAGCGGGTTCTGGATGCCCTTGACCAGATCAACAAGACCGCGCTCGACCCTTACGCCACAATCCGCAGCCTTTCCCGCCAGCGACGGGATGCCGAGATCGAGGAGGCCCGTTCCGACAAGCGGTCAACCGTTCCCGTGTGGTTCCCGCAATCCGACAACGCCGCGCCGCGTTGAAACATGAGAACTGCCATGCTGACACGCCGCACTTTCCTGATGGTTTCCGCCGCCGCCGCCGCGGCGGCGGCTGTTCCGGGCATCGCCGGGCCCGCCTTCGCGCAAGGGGCTGACCCGGCGGCCGCCTTCGTCCAGCGCACAGGCGAGCAGCTGGTCGGCGTCGTCAACGGCCCTGGCAATCTCGCCGAGAAGCGTGGGCGCATGCAGCAAATCATCGAGGGCACCGTCGATGTGGACGGCGTCGCGCGATTCTGCCTTGGCCAGTTCTGGAACCGAGCGACGCCGCAGCAGCAGCAACAATACACGGCGCTGTTCCACAACGTGCTGGTCAACAACATCACCGGCAACATTGGCGAGTATTCCGGCGTCACCTTCGAGATGGGTCGCACGCAGCGCCGGGGCGATGTCGATGTCGTCAGCACCGTCGTGAGCCGCCCGAACAACCCGCCCGCCAAGGTGGACTGGATCATCGGCACAAGCAGCGGCGCGCCCCGGATCGTCGACGTGGTCGCGGAAGGGACGAGCCTCCGCCTCACGCAGAGGAGCGACTACGCGTCCTACATCACGCGCAACGGCAACAGCGTGCAGGCGCTGATCGACGCGATGAAGCAGCAAGCGGCGCAGAACGGGTAGCCCATCGGCCTCAGCCGCGCGCTTCAATCGCCGCAGCGCGCGCCAGCACCTGCCGCGCCCGTTCGACAACGGGAATGTCGATCATCCTGCCCTCGAACTCGATGGAGCCCTTGCCGGCCGCCAGCGCCGCATCGTAGGCCGCGACCATGCGTTCGGCTTGGCTCACCTCGGCCGGCTGCGGGCCATACTCCTCGTTCAGAATGGCGACGTTGGAAGGGTGGATGCAGGCCGCGCCCATGAAACCCAGCCGGCGCGAACGGCGGATAGTGGCGCGGAAGGCGTCGAGGTCCTTGTAATCGGCCACCGTGCCGATGAAGCCGAGCGGTAGGATGCCGGCGGCCCGCGCGGCGATGATGCATTGCTGCTTGGGATAGAACAGCCCCTCCGGCTCCGGCGCCATGCCGACCGACAGCGCCAGGTCCTCGGCGCCGATATTGAGCCCGACCAGGCGCGGATGCGCCCGCGCGATCTGATCGATGCGAAAGAAAGCACTGGCCGTCTCGACCATCGCCAGCAGTCTGGTTGTGCCCGCAGCGATGCCGCGCTCGGTTTCCAGCTCGTCCACGATCTCCGCGATCGCTTGCACGTGTTCGGCGCTCTCGATCTTGGGAAGTGCGAGCGCGGCAATGCCGGGGATCACGGCGGCTTCGAGGTCGCGCACCAGCATCCGCCACGGGCGGTTGACCCGGACCACGACGTTGGCCCCCTTGCGGGCGACCTGCTCGGCGGACGCGGCGACGAGGCCGCGGGCGTGCTCCTTGTCGGCGGGGGCGCCGGCGTCCTCGAGGTCGAGGATGATCGCGTCGGCCCCCGCGTCGGCCCCTTTCTCGACGAAGCGCGGCCGGGTGACGGGCACGAACAGCATGGAGCGCCACACGGGCAAGTTAGCCTGCATCTCAAGCCTCCTTGATGACGCCTGCGGCGGCGAGAGCGTCGATGCGCGCCGCGTCGTAGCCGATCGCGGCCAGGACTTCGCGCGTGTGCTCGCCAAGCGAAGGCGCGGGGAATCGAAGCCTGCCCGGCGTGTCCGACAAGCGCGGCGAGACGTTGTGCATCGGCACCGTTCCCATCTGGTCGTCCGGCGCCTCCACCAAGATCCCGCGCGCCTGGACGTGCGGATCGTCGAGCAGCTGGTCGATGTCGTAGACGGGAGCGGCCGTCACGTCGGCCGCGTTGAACGCCGCCATGTTTTCCTCGAGCGAGCGGCCAGCGATGAACGCGACGATCGGCGCCTCGCACCCCTCGATGTGGCGCAGCCGGTCGGCGTTGGTGCGGAACCGCGGGTCGTCGATCATGTCGGGCCGGCCCACGGCGCGGAACAGCCGCTCGGTCATCGCCTGGATGGAAGCGGAGATCGCGATGAAGCGCCCGTCCGCCGTGCGATAAACGTTGCGCGGGGCGGTGGTCGCGGATCGGCTGCCGGTGCGCGGGGTGATGGCGCCCGTGACGCGATAGCTCGCCGCGTCCGGCCCGAGGACGGAGATGATCGGATCGAGCAGCGGCAGGTCGATCACCTGGCCGCGCCCGCCGCGCTCCACCTCGCGCCGCGCGATCATCACCGCGTAGGCGCCGTAGAGGCCCGCGATCATGTCGGCGAGTGCGAGCGGCGGCAGCACCGGCTCGCGGTCGGCGAAGCCGTTCTTGGCCGCGAACCCGCTCATGCCCTCCACCAGGGAGCCGAATCCCGGCCGCTCGCGATACGGGCCGTCCTGTCCGAAGCCGGAGATGCGCACGATGACGAGGCCCGGGTTGCGCGCGTGCAACGTGTCGGGCGCCAGTCCCATCGCTTCCAGGGTGCCCGGGCGATAGTTCTCGATTAGCACGTGGCTTCGCGCGAGCAGGTCGGCGAGCGCCTGCTTGCCCGCCTCGGCGCGCAGGTCGAGGGCCAAGCTCTTCTTGTTCCGCGCGTAAACCTTCCAGTACAGGCTCAGACCCTCGACCCGCCAGGCGCGCAGCGGATCGCCCTTCGCGGGGTCCTCGACCTTGACGACCTCGGCGCCGTGGTCGGCGAGCTGCAGGCTCACCATGTTGCCCGCGACGAGCCGGGATACATCGACCACACGCAAGTCGTGCAGCGGCGGCTTGGCGTCCGGCTCGAAGGCCACGCGGGGGATCATCGGCGTCTCGCGTTCACGGTTCCTCCCCAGCGGCCATGCCGGTATTGTTGGCCGCGCCGAAGCACGCCGGCAACCCTCGCTCGCGTCAGCGATTGGCGCCCGGCACCCAGAGCACGTCCTCGCCCCCGTTC
>CAXUIE010000355.1:0-3680 GCA_964250825.1 uncultured Acidisphaera sp.
GGAACATCAGCGGCTCGCGTGAGCGGGCGAAATGCATTTCGAGCAGCGCCGACAGGTTCTCGTCGTCCGGCTTGATGCGGAACACCCCGGCGCCGCCGTTGCCGAACAGCGGCTTGACGATGATGTCCCGGTGCTCGGCCCGGAACGCACGAACCGCTTCGACGTCCCAGGTGACGAGCGTCGGCGGCATCAGGTCGGGGAAGTGCGTCACGAGGATTTTTTCGGGCGCGTTGCGGACCGCCGCCGGGTCGTTCACGACGAGCGTTCCCGGCTGGATGTGCTCGAGCAGGTGGGTCGCCGTGATGTAGGCCATGTCGAACGGCGGGTCCTGCCGCATCAGCACCACGTCCAACCCGGCGAGATCGAGCAGCGCCGGCTCGCCGAATGCGAAATGGTCGCCCCGCACGCGCTGCACCGTGACCGGGCGCGCGCGGGCGAACAGCCGCTCCTCGTGCCGCCCGGTTTCCCGCTTCACGCCCTCGCGCAGCGCCATGTGGCGCACCTCGTAGTGCCACAGCCGATGCCCGCGCGCCTGCGCCTCCAGCATCAGCGCGAAGGTGGAGTCGGCGTCGATGTTGACCGTCTCGATCGGGTCCATCTGCACCGCGACCTTGAGTGAGCGCGTCATCCGTGCCTCGTTCGGTTGCTAGGAGCCTACCACGCGCTAGCGCTGCGGACATCGCGCGTCCGGCGGCCGGCGGTCGGGCGGGAACCAGCGGTCCAAGTAGTAGACATGTCCGTAGCGCTCCCAGACGTCGGGCGGCAGGCAGTGGCCGCCGCCGGCGAGCGCCTGGACCAGCCGGCTCTGCAAGCGGTAGTCCTGCGGCCAATCGGCATAGCGCTGGAAGTGCAGTCTCTGCACCGTGACTGCGCCTAGGGCGACGCAGAGCGCCGCGCCAGCGCCGCGCAACACGCGGGAGCGAAGCAGGCTGGGTGCTGCGCGGATGTCTTCCGCCATCGCGAGGGCGGAAAGATTCCAAAGCGGCAGGAACGGCAGCAGCAGGCGCCCGGTCGGCAGCGGCTTGCCGCCCACCCGCGCCGCAAGCCAGGTCGCTCCGAGCGCCCCAGCGCTCGCCAGGGTCAAGGTCGCGGCGCGAGAGCTCATCGAACGGGCGTCGCCGAGCAGGAGAGCGAGGACAGCAAGCAGGATCGCGACGGCTAAAGCCGTGGACCAAGCGTCGGGCACATACATTCGCGCGACACCGCGCAGCATGGCGTCGAAGAACCCGGCCGTCGAGCCGTAGAGCGGGAGTCCCTCGCGCGAGACGTGAAGCAGGCCGGCGACCGGAAGCAGGCCTAGCGCGCCGAACGCGAGCGCGAGCCCGACCGCCTCACCCCGGCCGTTTCCCTCCAAGGGGAGAGTGAGCGGAGAGCTTTCCGCCCTCGCACGGGAAGAAGGTTGGGTGAAGGGTTTTCGCACGCCCACGACGATCATGCTACCGACCAGGGCGTAAACGACGACCACGGTTGAGAACACCGTAAGACTGGCGAGCAGGCAGGCGCCGAGCATCAGCCGCGGGCGCGACCTCGGCCCGAAGAAGTGCATGATCAAGCCGAACTGCACCAGCGCCGCGGCGATGCCGTAGCCGCGCGCCAGGGCGAAGTAGTCAAGCAAATAGGGCTGCAGCACGCAAAGCGCGAAGGCAAGCAGCTTGCCGCGCACCGCGCCGATCAGCTTCGCGCTGCTGTAAAGGTATAGGCCACCCGCCAGGACGTTCGGGATGCGGATGATGAACTCCGAATTGCCGAACATCCGGGTCGAGGCCCAGATCAGGATGCTGTTGAGCGGGTGGTCGTTGGCGTAGTCGAGCCGGGTGAAGCCGAGCGGGGTTCGCCCATAGAACAGATAGGTCCACGCCTCGTCCCAGGTGAGGTCGGACGAGGCCGCCTTGATCACGATTGAGGCGAAGAGCAGGCCGAGTGCCCACCGCAAGATCGTCGGCGCGGCGGGCGCGGGTTGCTGCATTCGCGCGCGCCGGCGGACAGCGGCTAGCGCCCGGTGAGGATGCGCTCCACGAGCTGCTTCACCGTCGGGATGAACCCGTTCGAGTAGAACGGGTCGGACGCGAAGCGGAACGCGTTGTGGCCGCCGAACATGAGATTCTGCTCCAGCGCCTCGGCCGAATCGCTTTCGTGCGCGACCGCTTGGAGCGTCTTCTGGATGCAGAAGCTGCGCGGGTCCGCCTTCTTGCCCGTGCTGTGGTCGGCCTCGTGCTGGCTCCAGTTCGAGAACCGGCACTGGCTGAGGCAGCCCATGCAGGCGACCTGGTCGGCGACGATCTCCCGCGCCTTCTCCTGCGTCACGAAGACCAACGTGCTGTCCGGCGTGCGCAGGGCTTCGGTGAACCCTTCATCCTCCCACGCGCGGGCGTGCGTGAGATCGCCCGCCGTCACGTAGACGATCCGCTTGCGCGGGCCGACGCCGAACTGCGCCACATGCTCGCCCACCGGTTCGTTGCTGTAGGCGATCTGTCTCTCGTTCCTTTGCCGCAGCTCCTGGATGTAGCCGTTGTTGACCGCGCTGGAATAAAATCCGGTCGGGCTGAACCGGTTGAGGAACACGTCGCCTTCCTTCAATGTCAGCAGCCGCCGCTTCCACGCCTCGCCGATCGGGCTTTCCTTGGTCAGCAGCGGGCGGGTGCCGAATTGGAACGCGATCGGGCCAATGTCGGCGTTGTCGAGCCAGTCCTGCCATTCCTCCAGCCACCAAACGCCGCCCGCCATGATGATGGGCGTCTCGTGCAGGCCGAACTCCCGCATCTGGCGACGGAGCGCCAGCACGCGCGGGAACGGGTCCTCGGGCTTGTTCGGGTCCTCGCTGTTGGACAGGCCGTTGTGGCCGCCGGCGAGCCAGGGGTCCTCGTAGACAACGGCGCCGAGCAAGGACGCGGCCTTGCTGTAGGCGCGTTTCCAAAGGGCATTGAACGCGCGGGCCGAGGAGACGATCGGGTAATAGTGGATGCCGAACCGGGCGGCGATGTCGGACAGGCGGTACGGCATCCCGGCGCCGCAGGTGATGCCGTGGATCAGCCCCCTGGCCTGCTCAAGCACCTCCGTGATGATGCGCTCGGCCGCTCCCATCTCCCAGAGGATGTTGGCGTGGATGCGCCCCTTGCCGCTGGCCAGCTCGTAGGCCTGGCGGGCCTGCGCCACAGCGCCACGGACCGAGTAGCCGACCAGCTCCTCGTGCCGCTCGCGCCCCGTCCGCCCGCGGTAAAGCTGCGGAACCCGGCGCCCCACGGCGTCGTAGCTGTCCGCGTTCACGGCGCTGAACGTCCCCACGCCGCCGGCGAACGCCCAGTTGCCAGAGGAAATCCCGTTGGAAACGGAAATCCCCTTGCCCCCCTCCACCACGGGCAGCACGTCCACGCCTCCCATGCGGATCGAGTTGATCAGCTTCATGGCCGCTATTCCGACTCTCACACTGGTTTAGCTAAATCACCAACGCGCACACCCGATAAAGGAAGCTCTATGTCCGCTGGAACGGCTTCCTCAATCTCCCTCAGATTTTCGGGCGCAAAAGCCGCTGCCGCTATTCCGCTACGAGCAATGAGTCGCCTTACCGTCGACCCCACGCGCTTTTTCTCAACCGATCGCAGCGTCGTCATGCGATCTTGTACGTGCACGGCCTCGGCCCGCCCCCGCACCGGACCGGGTCTGTGCCGCTGCACCCATCTGCA
>CAXUIE010000356.1:0-3661 GCA_964250825.1 uncultured Acidisphaera sp.
CGGCTTCCGTGATGTGCTCGCCTTGTCCGAGCTGGTCATCGCAGCCGTCGCCGCCGGCGCCGATCCGGGCGCGCCGGCGCTGCTCCGCGACTACCAGCGGACTCGCCGGACGGCCAACTTGCTGATGCTTGCCGCGACCGACGGGCTGGATCGGCTGTTCAGCACGGACAACCCTGCCCTCCGCCTCGCCCGCGACCTCGGGATCGCCGCGGTGCACCGGCTGCCCGGCCTCAAGCGCGCCTTCATGCGTCAAGCGATGGGCGAGGGGCGGCTATAATCAAGGTCGGCGCTACGCCGGCCGGAACGGATAGGCTGCGCAGTGATCCGCATTCCAACATCATCCCGTTGTGCCGCACGCTCCAAAGCCCGCCCGCGTGCCGATAAGCCGGCGCGCTGCCCGCGTCCGAGCGGAACGGCAGGGCGGTCGCGTCTGGCTTCGGCGTCGTCGCGCTATTATCATCGCGAAGCGGAACGATGCCCGAGGTCCGAACGGACCGGGGATTTGGCCGTAGTCGCGCGCCAATTGCTCGACCACGCGTGGCGGCAAGCGCCAGCCCGCCGGCGGAAGTCCATTACTCTCCGCCGGGTGAGCGATGCCGATCAGGAACAACCCGAAGCGGGCAGGCAGAGATCGAAGGAACAGTATATCTGATCGAACCCGCTCTCGTCCTCAAGCCTGCGACGACAGATCGCGCACATCGCGAAACGCTTTCGAGAGATGGTCCTCCAGGTCGCCGGGATTATCGTCCAGCCAGGACGCAAATGCTTGGCTGAATGCAGCCATCCCTATCTGGGCTGCCAGGAACGCCAGTCGATCGGCAACGCCGCGTTCGCGCAACGCCGAAGCCAGGTTCGCCGCCAATGACGTAGCTTTGGCGAGTTCGCGTTCCTGTAATGGTGGGCTGCTCGCAATGATGCGACGACGTGGTTCTGAAAATTGGCGGTTCTCGACGAGGTGGAACGTCGCGGCCTGAAAGGCGCGGAACAGCGTCGGCCAAGGACCGAGGTCGGCCGGCGCCTTGCGCACGGCGTCGATCAAGACGGCGCCCAGCGCAGCTTCACCGTCGAACAACACCTCCCGCTTGTCAGGGAAGTGACGGAAGAAGGTTCGCTCCGTGACCCCTGCCCTGGCCGCGATCTCCGCGGTTGTGGTCCGGTCGTATCCACGCTCGTGATAAAGCGTCAAAGCGGCCTCCCGCAGGCGACGACGCACCTTTTCCCCATCTCGCGGCATTGATCGGGCGCCTCTTGTCAGTGACTGACGATAAGGTGTATGTCAGTCACTGCTGATATGGACTTTGGTGTTATCGCACAGTCGCAAACCGGCAGGCGACAAAGCCGTGCGGTGACCTCGAACCGGAGAACCGTCATGACCAGCCCGGAGCCTGCCAGCATGCGAACCCTTCGCTTCCATCGCTATGGTGAATGGACGGACGTGCTGCGCCTGGAGGATGCCCCCGTTCCGCGTCCCGGACCGAGCCAGATCCGCGTGCGGGTCCACGCCTGCGCACTCAATCCGATGGATTGGGTCCTGTGCTTGGGCTTCATGCCAGGCACCCTGCCGCGCGGGATCGGGCTGGACGTGTCCGGCACCGTCGATGCCGTTGGGGAAGATGTCACAAACACCCGGGCGGGTGATCACGTCTTCGGCGTTCCCGATTTCATGGGGTATCCGACCGCCGGGGCGTCGGATTATGCGATCCTGGCGGCCTGGGCGCCGGTTCCCGATGGCCTGGACCTCCTCAAAGCGGCTGCTTTGCCGATGGCTGTTGAGACAGCGGTCCGCAGCCTGGATCTACTCGGCCTGTCAGGAGGTCAGACTATCCTGATAAATGGTGGGGGGACGATGGTGGGGTTTGCCGCCGTTCAGATCGCGCTGATGCGCGGCGCGCATGTGATCGCAACCGCAGGCGAGACCTTCGCGGCCCGCTTGCGTGATCTCGGAGCCAAGGTCACATCCTATGGTGACGGGATGGTCGAACGAGTTCGGGATATCGTGGGTGGGGCGCCCGACCTGGTTCTGCACACCGCGCTGGCGCCGGGGGTGCTGCCGGACTTGGTCAGGATCGTCGATGGCGATCCCCATCGCGTCATGAGCGTCAGCGATTTCGACGAGGAAGAGCTGGGCGTTCGCACCACGGGCCGGGAGCCGGGTCTGGTTCCACGTTACGACGTGCTCGGCCACTTCGCGCGGCTTGCCGCCGAGGGGCGTTTCACCGTGCCCGTGGCACGCACGTTCGGCATGGCGGACTGGCGCGCCGCGCTCGAACTGTGCCGAAGCGGCCACGCACGCGGCAAGCTCCTGATCTTACCCGATCGCGACGTCTCGGCCGATTGAGGCGGGACCTGTTCGGCAACAAGGGTTTTCGCGTTCTGTGATCTGAAGGTCGATCAAGCGTGCGCTGGCAGCAGGGGCCGCGTTTCCGGCACGAGAAAGCGGCACGCCAGGGTTCCCGCGAGCCCGATCGCCGCCAAGCCGAGAAAGGTCGTCGCGTCGCCCAATCGGTCGGCCATCCAGCCCGCCGCCGCCGTGCTCACCGCGGCGCCGATGAACACGTTCAGGCCGAGCACCCCCATGCACAGGTTGAAGCGGCCGTTATGCGTCGTGAGGTCGTCGGAGATCAGCGGGAACAGCACCCCGAACACGGCCCCGCTGATTCCGCTTAGGGCCTGCACCGCGGTGACGAACCACGGGTCAGGCGCGATGGCCATCAGCGCGCCGCGCAGCGCGAGCGTGCCCCAGCCGAGCACCAGCATCGGCCGGCGGCCCATCCGCGCCGCCTGCCGCCCCACCCAGGGCGACAACAGGGCGACGACGATCTGCGGCACCACGATGCAGGCGCCCACGATGACGTCCGCCAGCCCGCCGAGCGATTTGGTGATCGACGCCGCCGCGATCGGCAGCATGGCGGCGTTGGACAGGTGAAACAGGAAAACGCACAAGCCGAACGCCAGCACGCGTTGGTCCCTCAGAAGATCGCGCAAACCCCGCCAATCGAACGGGCCGGTCTTGATGCTGCGTCCCACCCGGTCCGCGCCGCCTACCTGGGTCAGCGCGATCATCGCCGGGATGCCGAGCACGGCGGTGAGCCAGAACACCGCACTCGGCGCCACATAGGTGCCGATCAGCCCCATGACACCGGCCGCGAGCCCGTTGCCGATGGAGGCGAAGCGCGCGTTCCGCCCGAGCCGCTCGCCGAGGGCGGCGTGACCGACCAGGGCGAGGCTCACCGCCGCGATCGCCGGGGTCAGGACGCAGCTCGCCACCCCGTGCAGCAATTCGGCCACGTAGACGGGAAGGAGGACGGGAAACAGCGCGAACAGGAGAGCGCTGGCGCTCACGGCCAGCACGCCAACCATCGCCGCCACCCGCTTGTTGCGCATCGCGTCCACCACGGCGCCCGTGGGCACCTGGCCGATGAGAGCGGCGACCGTGCCTAGGCTCAGCGCGGTGCCGACCTCGCCCTGGGTCCATTTGTTGGCCGTGAGGTAAACGGCGATGAACGGGCCGAAGCCGGTCTGCACGTCGGCCACGAAGAACGTCACGAGGTCGAGCGCGCGCAGGCTGCGGGCGGAGGCCATGCGCGCCTACTCGGCCTTTGGCGGCGATGCGTCCGACGCGGGCGGCGACGGCCGCGTCGATCGCGGCATGGTGCAGGCT
>CAXUIE010000357.1:0-3649 GCA_964250825.1 uncultured Acidisphaera sp.
ATCGACAGCGAATCATATCCAAATCGCGTCGGGGAAAGAGTTATGCAAAGGTCTCGGGAAGATTACGACTTGCTTCACCATCACCCGGAGCAACAAACAATATGTGGTAACCGCTCGACACTGTGTGGACGCGCTGAACGGTCTGGGCGGAGAAGTTAGCGTGCACCTCTCCAGCGGATGGACTCCGGTGGAAGCAAAGGTAATCGGACTTGGGATTGACGATATCGATGTAGCCGTTCTGCAGTGTTCGCAGCTTCTGCCCTTTGTTCCGGTTGCGCGTCGGAGGACGTCGGAGGATTGATCCTCGGTCAGGACGTCAAGTTCGTGGGGTTCCCTCTTGGCCTCTCCGGAAACGTTGGTGAGATTTTCCAAAACCATCCACTTCCGTTTGTTAAAAGCGGAATAGTGTCCTGCATGTTGGGGGGAGCGGACCAACCAATCGTACTCGACGGGCTTAATGTTCGTGGGTTCTCCGGCGGACCTTTCTACTTCATGCGAGACGGTATCTTAAAACTTGGCGGCATTGTGTCGAACTATCGTCATACGAGTTCACCGGTATTGACGAAAGACGGACAGGAGACGGGTGAGCACGTTCAAGTGAACTCCGGTATTATGCTGGCCTACGCTATTAAACATGCTCTCGATATAATCGAGGAACATGGAGGTGGGTTCGATTTCCCTACGTAGCGCGTCCGGACGCACGAAACGGCCCCGAATTTGTTGCTCGACCCAGGCGTGGAACTCACTGCGGGATAGGCGCTCCGACATCCTCTCTCCCGCAGGACGAAAGAGGAAGCCATGATAATCCGCGACGAAGTTCGGCAAGCGGCGCTCGCTCATCGCCTTCACCCCTCGGCGTAGTCGCGGGTCTTGCGGAGCCAGTCCTGCTCCTCGTACTCGCGCTCCGTCGCCTTCTGGTAGTCGTCGGCCAGGCCGCGCCGCAAGGTTTCGCGCGTGGCGATGATCGCCAGCGGGGCGGATTGGGCGATCTCGGTGGCGAGCTCGGTCGCGGTCCGGCGCACGGCGTCCAACGGCACCAGCACGTCGGCCAGGCCCACCGTCACCGCCTCGTCGCCCGGCGCGGCGGCCGGTGCACATCAGCAGCGCTGACTTGACGGGCCGAGCAGGCGCGGCAGGGTGCGGGTCAGGCCGAAAGCCCGGGTGAAGCCGAGCCGGTGAAAGCCGAGCCGGGTGAAGTTGGCGGAAAACCGCGCCTCCGCGCACGTGACACGGAAATCGGCGACCAGCGCGACACCGAGCCCCGCCTCCACCGCCGCGCTATGCACGGCGGCGGCGATCGGCTTGCTGGTGCGCACGAGGCGGAAGGATTCCTTGTAGATAAAGGTATCAGCCGTTTTCCTGGCATCGATGACGCGCTACGGCGTATGCCGACATAATTGGCATGGATCGGGAGGGCACCATGAAGGCGCGGGTGATGCCGGACGGCCGGATGAGCCTACCCGCCGAGCTTCGCAAACGGCACGGCTTGGCCCAGGGCGGCGAAGTCATCGTCGAAGATCTTGGAGATGCGATCGTGCTGAGAACGCTCGACCAGGTTGTCGCTCGGGCGCAGGAACTGAGCCGGAGGCTGGTGGCTGGCACGGCCGGCGCTTCGGTCGATGACTTCCTTGCTGACCGGTCACGCGAGGCAGACGCCGAGTAACGGCGTGGTGCTCGACGCCTCGGCGCTTCTCGCGCTGCTCCTGGGCGAGCCTGGCGCAGAGAGGGTGAAGGCGGCGCTCGACGGCGCGATCATGGGAGCCGTGAACTTGGCCGAGGTGGTCAGCCACTATGCCAAGCTCGGCGCCGCACGTCCGGACATCGAAGCGTTGCTGCGGCCGTTGCCAATCCACGTGGTGCCGGTCGACGCCGCGCTGTCCTACGACGCCGGGATGTTGCGGCCGATCACGATCGAACGGGGTTTGTCGTTGGGCGATCGATATTGCCTAGCGTTGGCGAAGCGAGAGGGCGCTACTGCGTTGACCGCCGAGCGGCGATGGCCGGCGATCGCCGCGGCTGCGGCTGCGAGGATTGAGCTGATCCGCTAGTTTTCGCTACCGCGCTCCTCCAGCTTGCCATCCCGCCACGTCACCGTTCGATCCATGCGCTCGGCGAGGTCGGGGTCTGCGTGGCGATCAGCGCGGCCAAACGTTCTGTTCGCGCCGTCGCCCGTAGCGCGAACTGGCGAGCACGCGACCGACAGCGTGCAACTCGCTGCGGATCGGCGTTGCGACATCCCCTCACCCCAGCCCTCTCCCGCTCAGCGGGAGCTAGTCAGTCCGCGACGAAGTTCGGCAGGCGCCGCTCGCTCATCGCCTTGACGCCCTCGGCGTAGTCGCGGGTCTTGCGGAGCCAGTCCTGCTCCTCGTACTCGCGCTCCGTCGCCTTCTGGTAGTCGTCGGCCAGGCCGCGCCGCAAGGTTTCGCGCGTGGCGATGATCGCCAGCGGGGCGGATTGGGCGATCTCGGTGGCGAGCTCGGTCGCGGTCCGGCGCACGGCGTCCAACGGCACCAGCACGTCGGCCAGGCCCACCGTCACCGCCTCGTCGCCCGGCGCGGCGGCCGGTGCACATCAGCAGCGCTGACTTGACGGGCCGAGCAGGCGCGGCAGGGTGCGGGTCAGGCCGAAAGCCCGGGTGAAGCCGAGCCGGTGAAAGCCGAGCCGGGTGAAGTTGGCGGAAAACCGCGCCTCCGCGCACGTGACGCGGAAGTCGGCAACCAGGGCGAGGCCCAGCCCCGCCCCCACCGCCGCGCCGTGCACGGCGGCGACGATCGGCTTGCCGGTGCGCACAAGCCGGATGGATTCCTTGTAGAGGTGCCGCCGCCCGGCGCCGATCTCGCGCCCGTCGGCGTCGCGCGTCACGAGGTCGGCTCCGGCTGAGAAGTGCTTGCCATCCGAGCACAGCACGATGGCGCGGATGTCGGGGTTGCGGTCGAAGCCCTCGAAGGCTTCGGCGATCTCGGCGATCAGCGGCACGCTGACGTGGTTGTTCGGGCCGCGCCGGAGCTCCACGGTCGCGATGTGGCCGTCGGTGGTGACGGCGATGTGGTGATACGCCATTCCTCTCTCCTCCCGCGCAACGCCGCCGAGTTGGTCACGCGCGGGCCAAACGTGTCAAACGGGCGAAAAGAACGCCTCCAGCAGGGCCGCCGTCCGCGCCGGCTCCTCCTCGGGCACCATGTGGCCGCAGCCCGGCAGCACGTGGCACTCGGGGTTCTCGGCCACGCGACGGAGCGAGTCGGCGAGCTCGGGGCCGCGCCCGCGCCCGGCCCCGCCCGCGACGCCGCGCCCCGGGCTGCGCAGCGTGCCATCCCGCGCGAGTTCGTCGGCGTTGACGCGGGCGTCCTCGTCGGTCGCCCGGTAGTATTCGAAGCCGCAGCGCATCGCCCCCGGCTGCGCGTAGGTGCGCACGTATTCGGCAATGTCGGCCGAGGTGATCGCGCCGGCCGTCGAGACATACTCGTCGTAGAAATACGAGAGGTAGGCCGCCTCGCGCCCCGCGGTCAGCGCTTCGGGCAGATGCGGCGTGCGGTGAAAGCCGTGGTGCCACCGCGCGCCGCCCTGGGCGATGCCGCCCGGCCGGCCGTCCCCCGGGATCACCACGTCCAGGATCGCGAGCCGGCGCACCAGATCGGGGTCGAGGCGGGCC
>CAXUIE010000358.1:0-1417 GCA_964250825.1 uncultured Acidisphaera sp.
ACCCAGCCAGCGCGGCTGCCATCGGCGTCATGCCGCGCTCCATGTGGCGGAAGATATTCTCGATCATCACGATCGCGTCGTCGACCACGAAGCCGACCGAGATCGTCAGCGCCATCAGCGAGAAGTTGTCGAGCGAGTAGCCGAGGAACCACATCCCGGCGAGCGTGCCGCAAATCGAGAGCGGCACGGTCGCGGCGGCGGCGATCGTCGGCAGCAGCCGGCGCATGAACACGAGCACGACAAGCAGCACGAGGAAGACCGTCAACAGCAAGGTGTATTGGATGTCGTCCACGCTGGCGCGGATCGTCGTCGTGCGATCGGCGATGACGGTGAGATCGATGTCGGGCGGCATCCAGGACAACAGTTGCGGGAGCAGCGCCTTCACCCGTTCAACCGTGTCGATGACGTTGGCGCCAGCCTCCTTCGTCACGTTGAGCAGGATGGCGGATTGCTTGCCGTTCCAGGCCGCGAGCTGAGTGCTCGCGACGCCGTTGACCACGGTCGCCACGTCCGAAAGCCGCACAACCGCGCCGTTGCCGGCCTTGAGCACGAGCGAGCCGTATTCCTTCGCCTGGCTGAGCTGGCCGTTGATGGCGATCATCTCCGCCGTGTCGTGGCCTTGGAACCCGCCCGTCGGCTGCAGCACGCTGGCGGCGCGGATCGTGTTATACGCGTCCTCTCCGGACAGTCCGGCAGCGGCGAGGCGCACCGGATCGAGCTGCACGCGCACCGCCGGCTTCTCGGCGCCGTTCACCGTCACTTGCGAAACGCCTTCCGCCTGCGACAGCCGTTGCGCGAGGATGGTGTCGGCCGCGTCGTAGATCTGCGCGGTCGAGAGCGTCTTGGAGGTGAGCGCCAAGGTCAGGATGGGCGCGTCGGCCGGGTTGATCTTGCGGTAGTAGGGCCGCGTCGGCAGGTCCGAAGGCAGGTCGGTGGCCGCGGCGTTGATCGCGGCCTGCACGTCGTGCGCGGCGCCGTCGATGTCGCGGGAATAATCGAACTGGATCACGATGGCGCTTGACCCGGTCGAGCTTGTCGAGGTGAGCTCGGTCACGCCCGAGATTTCGCCGAGGCGTCGCTCCAGCGGCGCGGCGATGGAGTTCGCCATGGTTTCGGGATCAGCGCCCGGGCGGCTGGCGAGCACCACGATCGTCGGGATGTCGACGCTCGGCAGCGGTGAAACCGGCAGGAACCGATAAGCGACGCCGCCCGCGATGAGCAGGCCGACGGCAAGCAGGATGGTGGCGATCGGGCGCGCGATGAACGGGGCGGAGGCGTTCATGGCGCCAAGCCCTGCCCTTCATCCGGGCGAACAGCGGAGCTTCCCTTCCCGTCATCCCGGCGAAAGCCGGGATCCAGGCGGGCGGACGCCAGGTCGGCTCGGCCGCCCGGGATAGCGGCGTTCGCCGGGACGCCG
>CAXUIE010000358.1:1427-3637 GCA_964250825.1 uncultured Acidisphaera sp.
GCGCCCACCGTCAGCGCGCCCACCCCGGGGGGCGCCGCCCGGGGGGGGGCGCCCGCGGTGTTGCGGGGGGGGGGCGGGGACGACGATGACAGGGATGACGGTGGGAGCCGGGGTGACGGCGAGGACCGAACTGACGCTGGGAGGCTGTCGCACGGGTTACTCCGCCGCCGCCACGGCCGGGCGGCCGACGCGCCGCCGCAGCCGCTCCATGTAGAGATAGATCACCGGCGTGGTGTAGAGCGTGAGCAACTGGCTCAGCAGCAGCCCGCCGATGATCGTGATCCCGAGCGGGGATCGCAGCTCCGAGCCGGCGCCTCGCCCGATCACCAGCGGCACCGCGCCGAGCAGTGCCGCCATCGTCGTCATCATGATCGGCCGGAACCGCAGCAGGCACGCCTCCTCGATCGCGGCGCGCGCGGGCAGGCCACGGGCGCGCTCGGCCTCGATCGCGAAGTCGATCATCATGATCGCGTTCTTCTTGACGATGCCCATCAGCAGCACCACGCCCACGAGCGCCACGAGCGACAGGTCGGCGCCGCACAGCATCAAGGCCAGCAAAGCGCCGATGCCGGCGGACGGAAGCGTGGAAAGGATCGTGATGGGGTGGATCACGCTCTCGTACAAGACGCCCAGCACGATGTAGATCACCACCACCGCTGCCCCGATCAGCCAGGGCTCCGCGGCGAGCGAACGCTGGAATTCCGCCGCGTCCCCCGAGTAGCTCCCCGTCACGGTACTCGGCATCCCGATCGCGCGCTCGGCGTCGCGCACCGCCGCGACGGCGTGCTCGAGCGAGTAGCCGGGCGCGAGATCGAAGCTCAGGGTCACGGACGGGAACTGCGCCTGATGCGTCACCACGAGCGGCGCCGTCGTCCGCTCGATGGTCGCGATCTCGGACAGCGGCACTTGCGCGTCGTTCAGCCCGGGCACCCGCAATTGCAGCAGCCGGTTTGGATCGGCTTGCCAGGAGGGATCGGCTTCCAGCACGACGCGATATTGATTGGCTTGGCCGAAAATGGTGGAAATCTGGCGCTGGCCAAACCCGTCGTAGAGCGTGTCCTGCACCGCCTGCATCGACACGCCGAGACGCATCGCCGCCGCCCGATCGAGGCGCACATAGGTGCGAAAACCCCCGTCTTGCTGGTCGGACGCGACATTGCGCAGCACCGGGTCCGCCCGCAGCCGGTCGAGCAGCTTCGGCGCCCAAAGCGCCAACTCCTCGGGGTCGGTGTCCATCAAGGTGTATTGGAACTGCGTCCGGCTGATCCGGGCACCGATCTGGATGTCCTGCACCGGCTGGAAGAACACGGACAGCCCCGGGATGCCCGCGACCGCTGCCCGCAGCCGCTCGATCACCAAGGGCGCGGCGGCCCGGCCCTCGATCGGCCGAAGCGCGATCGTCAAGCGACCCGCGTTCGGGGTGGCGTTGATCGTCCCGGCGCCGACAAACGACACGACCCCCGTGACCGCCGGATCGCGCGCGACGATGTCGGCCGCGCGGGCCTGCATGGCGGCGAGGCGCGGGATCGAGACGCTTTCGGCCGCTTCGGTGGTGGCAACGATCACGCCCGTGTCCTGCTGCGGCAGGAAGCCTTTGGGCACCACCAAATACAAGCCGACGGTGCCCGCGAGGGTCGCGACCGCGATCACGAGCAGCACCGGCTGCCGCCCGAGCGCCCAGCGCAGGCTGCGGCGATAGCCGGCCAGCAATCCATCGAACCCCCGTTCGGACCATCGCGCGACGAGACCGGGCTTGGCGGTCGCGATCGGGCGCAGCAGCCGGCCGCACATCATGGGCGTCAGGGTGAGCGAAACAATCGCCGACACGATCACCGCCACCGAAAGCGTCATGGAAAACTCATTGAACAGCCGCCCGATGACGCCGGTCATGAACAGGAGCGGGATGAACACGGCGATCAGCGAAACGGTGAGCGAGATGATGGTGAAGCCGATCTCGCCCGCGCCGAGGTAGGCGGCCCGCAGCGGCGGAACTCCTTCCTCGATATGGCGGGTGATGTTCTCGATCATCACGATCGCATCGTCCACGACGAAGCCGGTGGCGACCGTCAGCGCCATCAATGACAGATTGTCGAGCCCGTAGCCGAGCAGGGACATCACGCCGAAGGTGCCGACCAAGGACAGCGGCAAGGCCACCGCCGGGATGAACGTCGCCCGCGCCGAGCGCAGGAACACGAAGATCACGCCGACCA